>JAUWKI010000034.1 GCA_030614255.1 Actinomycetes bacterium | reverse complement strand
TAACCTCCTTACCTGTTGATTGGTAACCATTAGACCTCCTTATCTTAAGTCTAATAGGTTACCATGCCAGCCTATTTTTCGGGAATTTTAATTGTCGTTGATCGGTAATTTTAATTGTCGCTCATCACCCCAGATGCACTGCTAGGTATTGACATAGTCCCACCATGACCCCTCTGGATGGTAAGAAAACGTTCTTTCGCAGCACGTGTGAAGTGAAAAAGGAGGTCGCCAAAATCTCGACGCACAAGTCTTATTCTGTCAAAGAGTTCTTTCGACATTTGTGGAGTTTTGTGATCAGTCATCTTTTCTTATGCCTAACTTATTAATATACTGAATTCCATGATACTCAATTAAACTTTCGAGTTAAGAATAGATTTATCCTTCAAAAATTCCCCAAAATTGTGTGATTTTAGAAACAGTTTTTTCATAGTGATTTCTTCCCAAAAATAAGGGCGAAGATTAATTCAAGATTAATTATCAAATTCTCTCTTTCTTAATTCTATGACTTCATCTGCTTGTTTTCGTTCATACAAAATACGTTTTTCGAGATGGTCTTCATATTTTTTCACAAAAAATTTAATCGCTTTATTTTTTTTCTTTTTTCCAGCTTAAAATAGGAACCTGTCCCTATCATTGTCCATTATTATGTCCTGATTCATGTTAATCTTTCATTAATGATTTTAAATAATCTCTCAAAATTGCCTGTTGTTAGCGTTCCTAAACCATCATATTTAAGGGAGGGATCTGATGTAATCTTACCAATCTGGTAAGCTACCAAAACTTTATCAAAACCTCCATGCTTATTATTTTTGAAGAACTCTACATACTTTTTTGTGTGTTTGGTTGTATCAGTATTTAACTCATCCATGTTTATATCTTTCTTTATTATTTCACTATATGCTTCATTTACTGCCTTGTTATAGAAATTCTCATCAATTAAATCTTCAATTTCAATATCTCTTCCACGACCTCCCCCTTTCATTGTATCCGATACACATTCATTTAGCATGATTACCATATTTTCTTTGATATTGTAAATCTCTTTTAATTCTTTTGCTACTTTTCTTCCTTGCGAGTCATAATCAAGAACACCGATGAATCTAAAATTTTCTTTTTCCAATAAAAGTGCAAAGTATGGGAACTTATCGGCACCGCCGACAGAGATAATTGCAATTTTAGAAAAATCTAAAAATTCTTTTTTATTCCTCTTGAAATAATTTGATACTACCTCTAATATTAGGTAATCTGAAAACCCCTCTACAATTATATTTTTCTTATTTGTAAAAAGAGAATCCCCAATTGTTGCTCCAATTGAAGCTCTTATTGGTGCGAGTGCATCAGACTCAGACTCATAAAACTTTTTTTTGATAACAGTACCTTTGTTACCTTTTTCAAGTATTTTAATTTTATCAAGATGGTTTTTATCAATCAAAAATGGAGAATGCGTAGCATATACTATTTGATTATTTTCTTTAAGTTTTTCTAATGTATCTAATAAATTTTTCTGCCCTTCTGCATGTAAGTAAACTCCGGGGTCATCTAACAATAAAATGGTATTTTTAAACTCACTTTTTGATCCCTCCGTGAAGTTTATATAAAAGGAAAGGAACCATTGAAATCCTTTACTTCTTTTACTTGGAGGTGTTGGTTCTGTTTTCGTTTCATCTTCTATTAAAATAACAAAATTAGGAGTGTTATAAGTTACTTCAACTTCATATTCGCCTTGTTTCCAAAACTCATTTATTTCACCAGTTATCTTTCTTGATGCTCTTTTTGTGTCAATGCGTTGCCGAGATGGTGTTTTTACCTTTAATTCCTCTGCGTTTAATCCCACTAACTTCAATAAATTATCAAAAGTTTTATAATTTAATTTATTACTCAAGAAGTCATCTATATTAACAGTATCCTGTTTTAAGATTTCTATATCATCAAAATAGATAAAACTTGGCATTAATTTTAGTATCCTACCTTCTGTATTGTTTTCTTTTAATGCTTCTATTAATCTATCTTTAATCTTTCCAAGGGATTCTACAGTGCTTTTAATATCTTCATCAATTGGTGGATCTTTATCTGGCAGTCCTCTTAGATTGTTATAAAAAACATCAAATTTCTTATTTATATCTCCTTCTGGTAGGTCAGTAAACTCTATTGAAATAAACTCCTCTACATATTGATCATAGTGTGCTTTATTATTAGCAAATGGTGCATGTCTTTGCATGTGAGTACTTATCTTTTTAGATAGATTATCGATCTCAGTTTTTATTTCCTTTTGTATTGGCTCTATAGTTTGCTTTTTTGATTCCTCTATCTTTAATTCAGTACTTTCAACTGTATACTGATTATCAAAATATTTAGTAACTTTCAAATGCTTTATTTTAGCAATAGCTTCATGAATCTCTTGTAATTTTTCTTTGTCGTCATCCGTGATCTCGAACCAAATCGTAACCATTACTATAGCCTCTGGTTCTATCTCCCTAGAATCTAACTTTCCTTTAACGTCAGAATATGAGCTAATATCATCTTCGGCATATTTGTAATCTAAATTGAATGACTCCAAAGCTCTTAGAAATGCTGTTTTACCTCTCTCATTTTTACCTATTAAGCATATTATATTATCATTTATCTCCACTTCGTCAGGGCCATTAATACATTGGAAATTTTGTATTCTAATCTTCTCCATTTTCATTTTTATCGCCTTCTTTCTCCATATTGAATTAATATTTTCTTTATAATAAATATTTCTTATTAATTAAGAATTACTGGGGTTCAAATCTTTATTGTTGACAAAATAATTTAATGAACTGTCAAGAATAAAGACCCTGTTTTCCTTATTTCAAAAACATGATTTCTCCTTTTTTTATTAATAACCAAATATATTATTTATTTTTAAATCCTTCTACTATTTTGATTTCTTCTGGGGTAAGGTTGTATAGTTTATAAACCATCTCGTCAATCTGACGTTCGTAGTTTCGGACTTTGTCCTGTTTGATAGAATTAGCCAGATAATCGTCGTCTTTAGTGATTGCAAGGATTTTGTCAGCAAGGGAGATGAACGGTTCTTGTTTTGTAATAGGAATTTCCTTGATTGGAAACTCGCTAATAGTTTGATGTTTTAAAGTAAAGGCACCTCCTGCTGTCATAATTCCAATAAATCCAAAATAAAATTTCATTAACTTGCTATTCAGCAATGCAAGAATGTATTTAATTGGTACCTTGGTTGATGTTAAAATGTAGCCATTACTTGGCAAATAATGTCTTTTATCATCATAAGCGAATGCCCACTTATCTGCTGTTAGACCCCAAATAATTTTTTCTTTTTCAAATTCAAAATAATAAGAACATGCTCTTAAGTTCCACCAATTTACACCTTGATCTGCTCTTTTAACAAGATTTGTTTTAAATTTTTCTAAATAATTAAAAATTATTGGGTATTTTTTAGGTATATTCAAATCATATTTTGTGAGTAATAAAAAGTTATTACTCCTTCTGTACTGCCACTTCTTAATATTTCTACCCTGCAATAGTGGTTTAATAATATCTTTATTATTAGAATCTGCTTTACACAATTGCTCTCTCTCTAATTCAGAGATAATAAATGCAGCATTATATCCAGTAGTTATACCACGAAAAATTTTTATACCATCAACTTTGTATAATTTGTTTGATTTAGTTTCGATTTTTGTTTTTAATTCAAGTTTATTACTGCTTTCAAGTTGCCAAATATTTTTATTCAGATTCAGGGTCTTCACTTTTATATGATGTTTTCTAATAAAATCAGACAAACTATTATATTTAATGAACATATTATCAATATCTGAAAAAAGTGCATTTTTATTCTTTTCTCCTTTTGAAACTATCATTACGCAACTTGCCACTAGCGCATCAAAAACTTGTACTTTAGTGAAATTAATAATTTGATGAATTCTATTATTTGCTAATAGCCCTCTTAATTTTGCTCCATAACTTGTTCTAATAAATTTATTCGAAGAAATAAAAGTGAGAACCCCTTCTATCTTAAGTATATTGATAGCAATTTCATAAAAATACACATACAAATCAGTTGTGCCAGAATAAGTTTTAAATTTACTTTTAAAAATTGTACTAAATCCTTTTAATTTCTTATGTTCCACATAGGGCGGATTGGCAATTACCACATCAAACCCATTCTTCTCATGAAAAACCTCTGAAAAATATACTTCAAAATCGAAGTCCTTATGACCATTGGTAATTTTACTAATCAGCTCGTCTATCTGTAGCTTATAATCTTGTTTCTTGTTGGTATTGGTTTCATTGAAAAACAGCGGTTTTAGTTCTTCGAGTTTTGCAAATAATTTCCAATTCCCTAAATTACGCTCTACTCCCAAAAGAGAGTTCCCACATACAATCTTGTAATCCAAATTTGGCAGGGGTTTAATCTGTTTAATATCTTCCTCGTCAACTATCAGAGAAAGCCAAAGACGAAGTTTAGCAATCTCACAAGCACCAGGGTCGATATCTACACCATATAGAGAGTTTTGAATAGCGTGACGTTTAAAATTATACAATGTTCGTGTTTCTTCAATACCGTTAAGAATGACAGCAGAAGAATGAGATTGTTTCGGCAGTTGGTTGAGAAAATCTCTTCGAGATAACAAATATGGTGTAAGTGCGTTTCTTGCGCGAATAATTTCGTTCATCATTCCTACAGGAAAAGCACCGGAGCCGATGGCCGGATCGCAGACACGAATATTTTTTAGCGCATTATCAATTTCTTCAGCATGTGAGCGGATGCTCGGGGGAAGCCTGAAGGAATAATCCGCAGTTTCTCGTCCCTTGTTTATTACCCGACCATCATGCTCCACAACAGTTTCACCGTATTTTATGAGTGTTCTAATATCTTCTTTGGTAGGCAGGGATTGCTTCGTCGCTTCGCTCCTCGCAATAACGGGAGGCATTTTTTCAGAGATGACGGAGGATGAGGGTTCGATTGTAAGACCTGCCTGTGCGAAGCACGCAGACAGGTAATTAATCAGGCTCTCCTGACACATATAATGCACAATTTCTCGTGGAGTATAATACGTGCCTTTGGATTTACGGTCTTTAACTTCCAAAAGATTTTCAAAAACCTTACCCAGCATTTCCGGGTCAACTGCCACTTCTTTTTCAAGAGGCTCATCTTCTTTAACGGTAAAGTTATAGCGATCGAATACATCAAGAATCCCTGTGCCAACATCGCCTTCTTTTGTTTTAATCTCATTCGAAAAAAGCTCATTTGGAAGAAAAATATCGGTATGCACCCAGTCGTAATCGTTGATCGGTTCAAACAATCCACCGTTTAAGAAGGGAATCTTGCAATTCAATTTCCCGTAAAAATCATCGGTTCGTTCCACCGCTAACGCTTCGTAAAATAAAAGCTCCAAACCATCATTGAAGAAATTTTTGCTTTTGGCAGTTTCTTTTTTAAAGAGCAAACGCAAAAAGTTTTTCGGTCCGGTTCCCCAGCCTGCATCGCGTTCAACTCCAAACCAACCTTTCTTCTGGAGAAAGTACAGGAAGACAACTTGTCCAAGCAGCTTTTTAGCAAAATCTACGGTGTTAATGCCTTTTTTGGCAAAATCGTTTTTAATCCTTTCATCCTTTTCCACCATCTCATCAAGAACTTCTTTTGTCCGCAAAAACAGCCCGCGATACTTCTCAAAGAACTCTTTGGTAACAACCTCAATATTAAAAGCATCCTCTAACTGAGAGAGCAACGGATTATTCCGGTCATCTTGTAATACGGGTAACAACCGTTTCTGGGCAGTGTGGCTATTTTCATTTTCCCCCACCAAGAAAGACCAACGTCGAGCCGGAGTAAGCTCCTGTTTTACCTTAGTTTTGCCGTCTTTTGACTCAGTAAGTTTATATTCCATTTTTATTAGGGAAAATCGCCAATCTTGAGAGTCCGGGGAAACAAAGGCGACAATCGCCGCGTCTTTCAATATCCCGCCACGGCTACCATTCAAATACCATGCAACAAAATTCCTTTGCATTGTTCTGGCACGCTCAAGGGATGTTTCTTTTTTCAAATGAACGATGAGGATATCTATTTTATTTCCATCCGAGTCTTGATATTTGCCAACGCGTTCAAGGGTTCGAATATAAGGAGCGTAGGCATCAGGGATGTAATTACCCCGATAAATAAAGGAGTCGTCTTCGATATCGTTAAATAGGTTTTTTGTAAAATAAACAAATTGCTCTTTGTTGAAAGGGCCCTCAAATGTTTCTTTAATAATTTGGATTGCCTGGCTTTTCTGCATGCTTGCCCTTTCTATCGCTGATTCCTTCCTTGCTATCTACCAATCATCTGGTATAATATAATTAATCACGATGAGAGGGCACACCTAAGGTTTCGTCCGAAGGTTACTCCCTCTCTTTTTTTTACCCAGTTTTTTCTCCAATTTATCAATGTAGATAAAATACTTATGAAACTTTCTCAAAAGAGCTGAATATTTTCTCGAGTTCGGAATAAGAATATGCAAAAGCTTCCCTTGCTTCTTTAGGTACTCAATCAAACAATGGAAATCGCCATCCCCAGAAACAATAATTGCCTTATCGTAGTTTGGATATTCAACCATTGCGTGTAAAACTAATTCTGCATCAACATTTCCTTTTGTGTGTCTTGCTCCTTTTTTTACATATTCCAGTGTAGGTTTAAAGATAACTATATACCCAGCCTTTTGTAAAAATGTATATAATGCTTCGTTACCTGCAACATAACCGATAAAGAGAAATGCTTTCGTAACTTTATGTTTATCTTTCAAATAAATATAAAATCTGGCAAAATCCAATTCCCAGCCACAATCTTTAATGGCCAAGTTTAGATTCTGACTATCAATAAAAGCATAATTATTTTGAGCTTTCTCCATATTATTTCCCCACTAAATATTCAGATAAAATAACTTCTCGTGAGCTTGCACTTTGATAAACAGCGCTTGCCCCGGAGTCACTAAAAAAGCTTGCGGGAATCCCCGCTCTTAATTTATACAGGATTTTAAGCGGGTTATTGCCGGATTTTTTAATCTCTTTCACCAGGGTTTTGGTGGTCTGCTTGGGCAACGTCCCTTCATTTAGTAAAGTTAAAACTTTTTGCAAAAACTCCTCGTCGTCATCGGTGAAACCTTGGAATTTATGAATGGCTTTTATAATTCGTATCAAATTTGTTTCGTTGCTCCTGCCACCGGATTGCTTAAATTCTCTTACCTCTTCGGTTGTTGCCAATTTGAACTCTTCTTTATTTTTTTCTAAATACTGGTAAAAACTTTTCCCTAATTTTTCCCGCTTGGTTTTTGCACCCGTATCTAAAAGTTTAGCGGCCTGAAAAAAGTCGAGCTCTTTAACTTGAGAGATGTCGGCTAAGAAAACTTTCTTAAGTTTTCCTTTTCTAAAGAAAGTAACCAATGAATCTGAATGGATCTCGCTCACCTTAGCGCTTCTGGCTTTCTTGGGCAGCCTTTTGATTCGCTCAAAAAGTTCCGGCTTTTTATCCCTGATGCCGCGGATAATCTCCAGGTACTTAAGTTCAGAATCAACCTCTCCTTCATCACCGTTCTCTAAGAATCGTTTTGAGCTTAAGCGATCAAACAGTTCATGGGAGCTAATTTCCTCACCCTCGGTAAGATATTGGGTATCCTCACCTAAAGTGCTGTGAAACGCCTGAATTTTGCTCTTGGCGCAAGCTTCAAGCCCAATCTCCTGTTCAGATTGGTCAGTTGGAAAGAAATTATAGATATAGACCGGTTTTGGTTGGCCAATTCGGTTAACGCGACCGAACCTTTGTAAAACTTTCGTTGGATTCCAGGGAATATCGTAGTTTATGACAACATTTGAGCGATGCAGGTTAACGCCTTCTGACAGAATATCGGTTGTTACAAGTACCCTTAAGTCATCCGTTTTGTGCCTACAATTAGGATCGTAGTTTTCAATAATTCTATCTCGGATAGTAGCGCTGGACTTACTGGAATGCGCTAAGACCTGGTCACCATATTTGTCTTTCAATTGCCCTTCAAGATATTCGGCTGTTTCTTTTGACTCGGTAAAGATTATGAGCTTGTTTTCTTTTTGCTTTAAAATTTTATCGGTTGAAAGGATTTCCTTGAATTTATCTATCTTGGGATCTTCTCTAACTTTTGTCCACAACTTGGTAACCTCTTTAAGAATTTCAAGATCGCTTTCTAAATGGCTTCTGAAATCATCGTTAAACTCTTCCGCCTTGTACTTTTGAATCTTCCCCTGCTCCACCCATTCCATAATCTCTTTTTCATCATCATTTTCAAGAAGATCGAATATTTTGCTGCCATATTCTTTGCTGATATAGATAGTTCCCTTGTCAAGCATGTCGATAAATGCTGTATACGAAGAAATAAAGCGCCCTAGCGTGTTATTGAAAGCGTAGAAGCTGCTTTCCAGGCGTTTTACCAGCAGCATTTTCATGAAACGACCCATGTTGCGTTGCCCAATAACCTCTTGCGGGTCGGGGTTTTTAAGATAAAGGATTGGGGTATAGCGCGCATACTTAAAAGACCTTATAAGTTTAATGGTTCTGTTGAAAATATAATCTAGTTCATCATCGAATTTGTAGTAGACTTTGTTTGGCTCAGAGATTTTAGGAAAGCTTACCTTTTGTTTTTTTAAATCTTTTTCAAAATACTCTAAAACTTCAGAGCGAGTTCTCCTAACCATGATATATTTTAAGACATTTTCTCGGATTTCTTTTGAGTTCTCTCTGACAACTTCGAGGTATTTGTTCAAATCTCTTCGGTCAACGCTTTGAAGGCGATTCCTTAGTCGGCCAAAAACCCCATCAAGGTTGCGAACGTTTGGGATGGTGCTGTTGTGGCCCTTCTGAAATAGTTTTATCTGGCTTAAAATATCGTTTGGTGTGTTGTTGAGCGGAGTCGCCGAAACCAAGATAACTCGCTTGCCCCAACAGACTTGTTTTAGTTTTTCATAAGTCTGAGTGGTCTCATTGCGAAAACGATGGGCCTCATCTATGAATATGTTCCTATACTTTTCCGTTCCCTTCTCAAGCAACTTGTCCAGTTTGCCGAGTGACTCCACATCGGCGGGCACGCGAAAATCGGAGAAAGTATCCTGCCAATAATTCTTAAGGGCGGGAGGACAAACAACAAGATTTCGGCCATCGAGCTGTTGGGCAAGCATTGCCGAGACGTATGTCTTTCCGAGACCAACAACATCCGCCAAGAACACGCCCCCGTACTGCTCGAGCTTATCCTTGGCATCCTTAACAGCTTCCCTTTGGTATTCCAAATCCAAAAAGTTTTCCGGAAAATACTTATTGTAAATATCGTCCTGGTCAATATTGATTTTTTCCTTAAGATACTCGTAAAGAAATTTTAGATACAGTTCGTGGGGAGTGATTGTATCGTTTAGCCAAGTGCTCGTATTTATTGTCTCAATATATTTTTCCGAGAGATCGACCGAGTCTTTCCAAAGCTCCTCAAATTTGGCAAGGGCAAATTTCACATCGGGACTATCTTTAAGTTCTACGTTAAACTCCAGATTATCCCGAAAACCGGAGAGGGAAAAGTTGCTTGAACCGGTTATGACTTTACCGTATTCATCGCTTTTGGTTTGGTCTTTGCGAATAATATAAACTTTCGCGTGGATGTTTGAGGGGTATGCGCGAATTTCTAACTTTCCCGATTTTATAAATTCCATAAACTTTTGAACGCCAATTTCGACATTGAGGTTATCTTCTGAATTTTCCGCCTCACACACAACATTGCTTGAAAATTGGTCTTTTACTTCCTTATGCGAAAATTTAAAAGAAAGCTGTTCGTTTTCATTTGCTTGCTCGATAAGTTCAATAGTTTGCGGATTTGCATTAATGCCAATTAAGATGCGAATCTTTTCTATATTCTCCAGTGACTTGTACAGTTGAAAAAATCCACTGGTGCGAAAGTACCCAACCAAAACATCGAAGAATTGCGTGTTGCTTTCCAGAATTCTTTTAAATCTGTTTAACAGCGTAGCCTCAGGTTCATTTGTGAAAAATTTTAAGTCAGTATCCATTCCTATCCTTATCTTCAAATCAAAGTTATCTTAATTGATTTTACTACAAAACCCTTCCGTATGCCTGCAGTAAAATTCAACAAAATGTGGGTTTATCTCTTTAATAGACGAAGCCCATCAGTCGGGAGTCTCTTAGTCGGGAGTCGGGAGTAAGTTCAACTGCCAGTCTTCAGGAAAATCTTTAAAAACCAGCCCTTAAGTACAGCCATTATCCTTCAGCCTTAACTAGTCGAGAGTTTGTTAGTTGGGAGTTGGGAGTAAAACCAGTCTTTAGTCCCCAGCCATAAGCTATCTACCATCAGCCATTCGCCAAATGCCATATCATCCCTCACTTCTTTCCCCTCGGGTCGGACTTCGTCTCGGTCCTCGACCTCGGAGAGGTCTCCGGACCTCGAGAGGAGGACTCCAGTCCGAGAGAGACCCTCCAGGGCCTGAGACCGGGATGACCCTGCCTCAGGCCCTGGAGGAACAAAGGGGAGGAACGAAGGGTCATTTTTAGGCGTAAAAATAGGTTGTTCAGGAAGTAAGCCGAAGCTGTCTGACCCCGGAGTGAAACGAGGGGGAGTTCTGCCTGCCTACCGGCAGGCAGGCAGGCGCCTGAACAACCGTATATTTTGGAGCCGTTCAAAAAATGATCGGCCGCCCTTTGGACTGCACCCCTTTTAATTTTCCTGCAAGCAAAAAATGAAAGAAAATAAGATTTTATCTGAGTCTTTTGTCTTTTAAATTGCATTTTGTTTCACTTGGTTATACTTTTTTATAACTTTCTGAAATAGAATAGTGTATCCCATAATCTTTCTCAATTGTCTTTTCTCCAATTCCGGTTTTAGCAGAAAATTTTGTCAATTTCAATTTTAGAAATAGTGGGTAGCAGGTACAATAACAGGGATAGCCATATAATTACAGAGTATGTCAAAATCGATATGGTTTGTAAAAGTAATTTGTATGTTGACATCCAATTAAGTAATACATATAATTTTATGTAGGAAATAAAAAAATTGTAAGAGGCGGTAAAAAATGAAAACTACAATAACTCAAAAAGGACAGGTTGTTATACCTGCTCCAATCAGAAAAAAAAGGAACATAAAAGTGGGGCAAAAGTTTACGGTTGTTGAAAAAGGAGAGAAAATAATCCTAACCCCCATCAAAACATTAACACCAAAAAAAGCGAGGGGATGGCTCAAAACAAAACAACCGGCGAAAATGCTACTCGAAAAAGCACGAGAAGCTGATATGCAACATGAACGAAAATTAGAGCAGAAAGGGAAAACCCAGTGAGCGAAAAAATCGTATTTGATAGCTTTGCTATCTTAAGTTTTTTTAAAGGTGAGAAAAGCTCTAAAATCGTCCAAGATAAAATAGAACAGGTTCAAAATGGTAAATTATCTGGTTTTTTAACAACTGTAAACCTTGCTGAGATTTACTATATAATTTGGCGCGAAAAAGGAGAGGAAGACGCAGAAACCGCTGCCCAAAGCATTAAAGACTGGGGCATTAAGTTAGTATCTATAGATGAAAATTTAGCAAAAGAAGCTGGCTCAATTAAAGCAAACCACCCACTATCGCTCGCAGATGCTTTTGCTGCAGCAGTGACAAAAAATGAGAACGCTACCCTCTTAACCGGTGATTCGGAATTCAAACCTCTCGATGATTTATCTATTCAGTGGCTTTAATAATAATTTAATAATCGACCCCGTCCTATTGCTTATTTGCTTTATTTTCTCATAAAACCTAAGGATACAAGGGGCAAAAACGAGATTGCGGCACCATGCCTGCCGGTAGGCATGGTGCCGCAACTACTCAAACTTCATTCGTTTAACGGTCAGCTGCACAGTCACCTGACGAGTAACCTACTTGGATCTTCGAAACCCTACTGAGGAGTGAAGTGAGGAGGAAAAACGCTCGAATCAAGAGCCCAGGGCAACCCACAAAAAAAATTATTCTTATAGAGAAATAACAGTGTTTATCTCTAAACCACTATTATTTCAGCAAAACTTTCTCCTTCAACCGGTGCCTCAAAACCCATAAGTTCAGCCACGGTCTTTCCTAAATCAGAGAAAGACTTTCTAGCACCAAGATTAACTCCCGGTTTAATTTTTTCACCATAAACCAGCAAGGGAACGTATTCTCTGGAGTGATCGGTGCTTGGGGTCGTCGGGTCGCAACCGTGGTCCGCGGTAAATATGAAAACATCATCGGACTTCAATCTCTTAATTAACTCGGGCACTCTTTTATCAACATCTTCCAATCCTTTAGCGTAACCCTCCGGGTTGTTTTGGTGTCCCCAGAGCATGTCGAAGTCCACCAGATTTGTAAAGATGATTCCCTTATCTTTTTTATCCATATAGGCCAATGTTTTATCTACTCCATCCATGTTGTTATCTATATGAACCGCCTCGGTTATACCCTGGCTGACAAATATCTCGCCTATCTTCCCGACGGCATAAACTTTAAAATTCGCATCTATCGCATAATCCAAAACAGTCTTACCGTGAGGTTTGACGGAATAATCACGTCTTTCGGTCGTGCGAACAAAAGAGCCGGGTTCTCCGCTAAATGGTCTGGCTATTACTCTGCAGACATTATACTTACCTCTTAAAATATCTCGAGCGCTCACACACATCTTATAAAGCTCTCCGAGCGGAATTACTTCCTTGTGCGCGGCAATCTGAAATACGCTATCTGCCGATGTGTAAACTATAGGACACCTTGTTTTTATATGTTCTTCGCCCAATTTTTTGATAATTTCAGTGCCAGAGGCAGGTTTGTTCCATAGAATTTTTCGGCTAATTCTCTTTTCAAATTCATCGATTACTTCTTCCGGAAAACCGTTTGGATAAACCGGAAAAGGATTGGGAAGGCAAAGCCCCATAAGCTCCCAATGACCTGTAGTTGTATCCTTACCTGCTGATTTTTCGGCCATCTTCCCAAAGGAAGCTAGTGGGGTTCTTGACGGCTCAACGCCTTCAACATCAATAATATTCCCTAAACCGAGTCTTTGAAAGTTGGGGAGATTAAGTCCTCTAACAGCTTTGGCAGTATTTGCTAAAGTATTGCTTCCTTCATCACCGTATTTATAAGCATCAGGAAGCTCCCCAACACCTACGCTGTCAAGAACTATGATTATCACTCGATTGAATCTTGATTTTTGCAAATAAATTCTCCTTTAGCTCAGTTGGCAGTTATAAATTAATAGTTGACCGTTCTAGAGATTGCCGCGTCGCCTATGGCTCCTCGCAATGGGCATATTACTCATGAAAGTGTGCTTTTTAATCACCTCGGCCAAAGAAAAAAATACCAATTAAAGTAATTCTTTCTCTTATTTTGTGATAGGCCCCTGTGTTGTCGATAGTGTCCTTTAAGTCTT
>JAUWKI010000016.1 GCA_030614255.1 Actinomycetes bacterium | reverse complement strand
CGTCTCTACAGTGGGCTTGGATGAGAATATGATAAAAAACTATATTCGTTATCAAGAGAAAGAAGACTTAGGACAAGCGAAGCTTGAAATGTAGGAAACCACGGACGTAAGTCCGTGGTAGTTCATTTAGGATGATTTTCGTGCTATAATCTAAAAAATAAATTCAATGTTTATGGGTAGTATCTTTAGATTAATATCAGAACAATCCTCCCATTTAACCACTTGGAAAAAATATTGAAACCTAACAACTCATTGAAGTTGATTTTGCTTCGCGGTTACACCGTTTTGTAAAACCACTGATTTTTGTCGTTAGATAAAAGTGTGAAAGGAAAATTATTAGTATGCCCAGTCAGAAACGTCGAAAAGGCGTGAGAAACGTGGCTATTATTGCTCACGTTGACCACGGGAAAACAACACTTGTAGATGCTCTTTTAAAACAGTCAGGAGCATATGAGTTTAAGAATGGCGAAACCACAATTATGGACTCAAATCCACTTGAAAAAGAACGCGGAATAACCATTTTTTCAAAAAATGCGTCCTTTCCTTATAAAGGGGTTCAATTCAACATAGTTGATACTCCCGGTCATGCTGATTTCGGAAGCGAAGTGGAGAGAATTCTTAAAATGGTGGATGGCGTGCTCTTACTCGTAGATGCGTTTGAGGGCCCCATGCCGCAGACAAAATTTGTTCTAAAAAAATCCCTGGAACTGCATCTTAAACCAATTTTGGTTGTAAATAAGATAGATAGGCCGAATGTACGACCTCACGAAGTTGCTGATATGACCTTTGATCTTTTTTGCGAATTGAACGCAACCGATGAACAGCTGGATTTTCCGATTGTTTATGCTTCAGGAAAAGAGGGAATAGCAACGCTTGATTTGGACGAAGAAAGCAAAGACATGAGTCCTCTTCTGGATACAATACTTCGTCGAGTGCTGCCTCCGGCGGCCGACTCTGAGAAGCCCTTTCAAATGTTGATAACCATGCTGGATTATGATTCCTATATCGGCCGTATTTCAACAGGCCGTATTTTTCACGGAAAAATAAAAACCGGAGAACAGATGTCTCTTGTAAAAAGTGATGGAACCATAAAACAGGGCAAAGTTACGAAAATATTAAAATACAAAGGTCTTAAAAGGATTGAAATTAAAAACGCTGAAGCCGGTGACATTGTGTCTATTGCGGGAATCGATGATGTGAATGTGGGGGAGACCCTCGCGTCAATAGAAAAACCGGAAGCATTACCAAAAATAAAAATTGATGAGCCGACTATCTCGATGCTTTTTTCACATAACACCAGTCCTCTTGCAGGAAAGGACGGCGGTAGATTTTTAACTTCGCGTCATATTCGTGAAAGACTTGAACATGAGGCGATGACAAATGTGGGGATTAGGGTGGAAGAAGTTGAAGGGACTGAAAGAATTAAAGTGTCGGGAAGGGGAGAGCTTCATCTTGCCATACTTCTTGAAACAATGCGGAGAGAGGGATATGAAATTGAAGTTTCTTCACCCCAGGTTATTTTAATGAAAACAGAGGGAGAGATTCTTGAACCCGTTGAAGAAGTGATAATTGAGGTTGATCAGGGATATCAAGGTGCTGTGATTGAAGCGCTTGGTAAAAGAAAAGCAGAAGTGAAAGATATACAGATAACAGTAACCAATACGATACGCATGAATTTTCTAATCCCAACAAGAGGTTTGCTCGGTTTTAGAGGCGACTTTTTAATGATGACACGTGGTACGGGAATTATGTATCAGAACTTTTATCAATATCAGAAATTTAAAGGGGAAATCACTCATCGTCAGGTGGGGGTGCAGATTTCAATGGGCAGTGGCAGGGCTGTTGCTTATGCTTTGTTTGGACTTCAGGAAAGAGGCGAGATCTTTATTAATCCGGGAAACGATATTTACGAGGGCATGATTATAGGCGTTAATAATAAAGGAAATGACCTTGTTGTTAATGCTAATAAGGAGAAGAAGCTTACAAATATTCGGGCGGCAAAATCTGATGAGGCGATAAAGCTTGTTCCTCCAAGAGAGATTACACTGGAATTTGCTCTGGAATTCATCAATGATGATGAACTGGTCGAGATAACTCCTAAAAACATTCGTCTCAGGAAGCGATACTTAACTGAAAATGAAAGAAAATCAAAAATTAGGGGAAAGTAATTCGGCGTGTTGATTGCAAATATCCTTACAATATTTGCAAAATGTAACGTAAAGTGCAATAATGTGTAGCTTTTGCAGAATATATTCTTACAACTTTCGCCGGGATTTTTACCGGCGACGCTATTTTTTTTTGGAGGTATTTTTTAAATGTTGAATGATGATTTTTTACAGACAAGTTTTCGTGAATTAGAACTGATTGAACCGGTGCTGAAAGCGCTGGATAGGGTTGGATACGAAACACCGACGCCTGTTCAGGTACAGACGATTCCACATGTCTTAGCAGGTAGAGATTTAATGGGGCAAGCTCAAACAGGTACCGGAAAAACTGCTGCTTTTGCCTTGCCGTTATTGTCACGCATAGATCTTAAGAAGTTGGAACCTCAGGTGTTGGTTTTGGCACCCACACGGGAGCTGGCCATTCAGGTGGCAGAGTCTTTCCAGCAGTACGCGTCCCAAATGAAGGGGTTTCACGTATTACCCATCTATGGTGGCCAGGCTTATGATGGTCAACTTCGTCAGCTTAAGCGTGGCGTGCATGTCGTGGTGGGGACGCCGGGGCGAGTAATGGACCATATGCGGCGTGGAACTTTAAGCTTAAAAGCACTTAGCTGTCTTGTTCTTGATGAAGCGGACGAAATGCTGCGTATGGGTTTTATCGATGATGTAAAGTGGGTTTTGGAACAGACACCACCCGAACGTCAGATAGCGCTTTTCTCCGCGACCATACCTAAAGCAATCCGTCAAATTGCCCAGAAATACTTAAATAATCCGGTAGAAATTACGATAAAAGCACGAACTGCTACCGTGGAAGCTACTCGCCAACGCTTCTGGATGGTGAGTGGATTCCATAAATTGGATGCGCTAACTCGAATACTGGAGGCGGAAACTTTTGATGGCGTGCTCATCTTTGTTCGCACAAAAACGGCGACGGTGGAACTCTCGGAAAAACTTGAAGCCCGCGGTTATGATTCAGCACCGATAAACGGAGATATTGCGCAAAATAAACGAGAGCGTACGATAGAACAGTTAAAAAAAGGTAAACTTAACATTTTAGTTGCCACCGATGTGGCGGCTCGGGGGTTGGACGTCGATCGCATCAGTCATGTTATCAATTACGATATTCCATATGATACTGAATCCTATATTCATCGAATTGGTCGTACGGGCAGGGCCGGGCGAAGCGGTGAGGCGATTTTGTTTGTAGCCCCACGAGAAAAGCACATGTTGTGCGCCATAGAAAGGGCCACCAAACAAAAGATCGAGTTGCTGAAGTTGCCTTCAACAGAGATGATCAATGACAAGCGTATTGCGAACTTTGAACAACGCATCACCGATACTTTGGCAGCTGGAGAGTTAAAATTTTACTACGATTTGATGGAGAAATATCTACAGGAGCATAATGTGCCTGCGGTTGAAATTGCCGCCGCATTAGCCAAACTGGTACAGGGCGACGAGCCCCTATTGTTAACAAATAAACCTAGAAATAAAAAAGTTGTATTTGAGGACAGACCAAGAAAGGAAAAATCTTTTGCAAAACGCAGTCGACCGCCGTCGGTGCCGGAAAAGGGGATGGAAAGATTTCGTATTGAGGTCGGCCATAATCATAATGTAAACCCTGGCAATATTGTGGGCGCTATTGCCAACGAAGCAGAAATAGACAGTAAATTTATTGGCCGGATAAATATTTATGATGACTTTAGCACTGTAGACCTGCCTGAAGGAATGCCGCGTGATATTCTGCGTACGCTGAAAAAAATTTGGGTGTCCGGTCAACAGTTAAAAATTTCAAAATTGGATGAACATGGAAAACAGCAGGGCGCTAAAGATAAAAGTCAATTTAAGCCAAAACATAAAAAAGAACGAACCGGCTACTCAAAAAAGAGAAGCAACAGATAATTTTATAAATTATAGATTGACAATTTAAAGTAGTCACTTTGCAGCTATTGAAAGAGAGAGTAGATGAAGATAGGGTTTACCGGGGTCGATTTACCGGAAGGAAAGATAAAGTACAAAGATAAAAATCTCATTGCCTTAGAAGAGAAAGACAAACCAAAAAAGGTTTCCCCGTTTTTTGCGGAGTTCATTCGTGATGAATTTGTGCAGTCTGATGCTATTATCATTCCCGAAAGCAATATCCTGGATTTATTGATTCTTGATATGGAGAAGATTGAGGGTCGGCTGACTCGCTTGAGCGATAAAGAAGAGGAAGCGTTACTGCTAAAATGTATGGAAAAGTTAGAACAGGAAATACCTCTTTGCGATGTTGAATTTAATGATGAGGGAAGAAAGATGCTAAAAACCATATCTCCTCACAGTCTTAATCCTATTGTCAAAATCGAAGGTAGCGAGGATGTCAACACAATTATTGCTTTAGCACTCGAAAAGGCAAACTATATGTTTTTTTATACCTCCGGTCCTTCGGAATCTCATGCCTGGTTAGTAAAGAAGAGTTCGGATATTGTTACTTGTGCTGCCAAAATTCACACCGACCTCTCGCGCGGATTCATTAAAGGTGATGTTGTCAGTTTTGAGGATTATGTGAAATGCCATAATTTCAATGAGTGCAAGTCAAAAGGGTTGGCTAAAATTGTTGATTGTGACTATATACTTCAACCAAGAGAAATAGTCGAAATCAGGTTTAATGTGTAGCTCATCAAGGTTGTGAGCAAATGAGAGTTTACTTAAAGAAAAGACAGAAGATGTCGGTCTAGAAAAACATGCGCTCGCAATAGAGAAGGTGGAGAGTGGAGTAAAAGTTAAAGTCGGCTCGGTTTCTCATCCAATGGAAGAAAAGCACTATATTGAATGGATAGAAGTTATCGCGAACGATAAGGTATATAGGAAATTCTTAAATCCGGGCGATAAACCGGAAGTGGAGTTCAAAATAAAAGCAGATGAAATTGAAGCTAGGGAATATTGCAGTATTCACGGATTGTGGAAGTCGTAAAATTTCTTAACCTGCTTTAATTATTCATAAATAACCAGAAAGAGTTAACTATGTCATACAAAGCAATCATTTCAGACTGGAATGGAACCTTAATCGGTTATCCCTCGGATGAGCCCCTGCACAAAAAAATTGCTTACGCGATTGCGAATGACTTAAAATCTCAGCTGTTTAAAGGCGAGTTTTGGAAAATTGTCGACATTATAAAACTTGTTAGAACAAGGGGTAAGCTGAAAAGGGGATTGTGTGAATTTCGTGAAGGGAAAAAACATCTGCAAGATATTTACGACATTTTTAATGATGGTGTTTTAAAGGGCAAGTCCGTTAAATATATCACCGACATAATCGACGGATTTGCTAAAGAATTTGCAAAAAAATTAGACAATAGGGTGTTAAGACCTATACAAGCAGTTCACAAAGAAGGCGCATCAACCGGAATATTATCGGCTTCGTTTGATTACAGCATCAGCAAAACTTTGAATGAGGCCGGTTATGCTGAGGTTTTCGATGACATTGTCTCCAATAAGCTTCTTGTAAACGATGGTAAAGTACTTGGAATTACGCTTGATATTTATGAAAAGAAAGCAGAATTCTTGCAATCGGAATTCTTCGAGAAAAGGGGCTTAAGGGAAAATGATACGCTTTATCTGGGGGACACAATAGATGATGAACCAATTGCTGAGCTTCTTGCCCCGGGCAATTTCATCGTTCCGTTCTTTGCTCCCGATGAATTTAAAGAGAGATTGGCCTCTAAACACAAGGCATTTGTTCCTGAAACCGAGCAAGATTTGTTGAGATATTTGAGGGACAGATAAGGTTGTTGTTTCAGGTAATGCGATAAATATCTGAGCACCTTTTTGGCTATTTATCTTTTGGGTTTTACGGTTTCCTACATTTAGATTTTGTTCGATTCTTCCTGGGTTTACTGAAAAAATAGTTTTTAGCATGAAGAGGGAAAAGTTTATTTAAATTGAAAATATAAAAGTAGTTAATCAGGGATGGGTGGGATGTGTGTTAGTGTTATACATGTTAAATAAATTCTTTGGGGGTCAATATGTTTCAAGATGTTTTACATCAAACGTTTTTCCACAATCGCATTTTAGATTATCTTAACTGCCTTTTTATTTTTCTTATCGGGGTTATTATTATTCAAATATTCAAAATTATCATATTAAATCGTCTAAAAGTGTGGACAAAGAAAATATCCACCACATTAGATGATTTTTTAATCCAGGCTGTTAAAAAAAAGTTGCTCCCGTTGCTTTACTTCGGGGCTTTTTATTTAAGTATTCGAGGTTTGGCTTTAAGCTCTGTTTTATATAAAAGCATCAACGTTTTAGGTTTAATTCTTTTAGCCATCTTTGGTGCCCGTTTTTTACTGACAATGATTGAGTATATTCTTAAAACTTATTGGGCAAAGAAAGGGATGGAAGCGGCCAAGAAACAATCTTTGGATGGGATAATTACGGTAATAAAAGTGGTTGTTTGGGGGTTTGCTGTTATTGTTCTCTTGGACAACCTCGGTATTAAAATTTCTGCGTTAGTTGCCGGTCTGGGGATTGGCGGTATAGCAATTGCATTAGCGGCTCAGGCGGTTTTAGGGGATTTGTTTAGTTATTTCACCATATTCTTTGACCGTCCTTTTGAGATTGATGATTTTATCATTGTTGGAGACTATTTGGGAACGGTTGAGCATATTGGCATTAAAACTACGCGAATTCGCAGTTTAAGTGGAGAACAGTTGGTTTTTTCTAACTCCGATCTTACCAATTCCCGCTTGCGCAATTATAAAAGGATGGATAAGCGTCGTGTAGATTTCAAGCTCGGAGTTACCTACGAAACCGATCTTGAACAGTTGAAAGAAATACCTGCAATGATTGCAAATATTATAAAAAGTGTTGACGATGTTGTTTTTGACCGAGCACACTTTTTTTCTTACGGAGACTTTAGCCTTGTTTTTGACGTGGTTTATTATGTTCTCAGCAGCGATTACAACAAATACATGGATATTCAGCAGGAAATAAATTTTAAAATAAAAGAAGAGTTTGAAAAACGTAAAATTGAATTTGCTTATCCAACGCAGACATTATATTTAAATAAGATGTAAATATGGGTGACTTCACTAACGAGCATCGAATAAAGTGTTTGCATAATAAAGAGGATATAAAGAGTGAATTGCGACGATATTTTAAAACAACTGAAATTTTTTTCTAACCCTAAAGCAATTGAAGGCATGGCGAGGTTTGGAATTACTCCTGAGAGAACCTATGGAATATCAATTCCTAATTTAAGGAAGATGGCCAAGGAGATTGGAAAAGACCATAATCTTGCCCAGGAACTTTGGGAATCAAACATCCGTGAAACCAGGATACTTGCCAGTATGGTGGATGAACCAAATAAAGTAACTGAAAAACAGATGGAGAGCTGGGCAAAGGGGTTCGATTATTGGGAAATATGCGACCAGTGTTGCATGAATCTTTTTGAAAAAACAGAATTTGCTTATCAAAAGACAGTTAAGTGGAGTGAAAGAGAAGAAGAGTTTGTTAAAAGGGCGGGTTTTGTTCTCATGGCTCGCCTGGCCGTAAGCGATAAGAAAGCGACAGACGAAAAGTTTGTAAAGTTTTTCCCCATTATAAAGAGAGAGGCCGCTGATGGCAGGAATTTTGTGAAGAAAGCGGTTAACTGGGCGCTTAGACAAATTGGAAAGCGCAATCCTAATTTAAATAAAAGGGCAATTGAAGTTGCCAAAGAAATACAAAAGATGAATTCCAAGGTGGCTAAATGGGTTGCAACTGATGCAATTAGGGAGCTAACAAGTGAAGCGGTTCAGAAGAGGTTAAAAAATTAGCGATAAATTTCGCGGCGATGGCCCACACGCAAAATGACGATTTTCTCATCCACTAAATCAAAAATCACACGGTGGTTACCCACCCTAAATCGATATTCGCCAATTTTGGGGTCAATTAATTCTGTAGAGTGCTCCACTGGTGGAAGAGCAAGCTTCTCAAGAGCTTTCTTTAAACATTTTTTGGCCACTATGTCGAGCTTTTCAATATCTTTAACAGCCCTATTGGTGTAGATTAGCCGATAGGTTGTCACTTACAGCTCTCCAAATATTTCTTCATGACTAAAAGTTCGCCCTGCTCTGTAGTTCGCGCGGGCTTCTTTGATGCTTTCAAGATATTCCGGGCTGGCTGCGGCCAGAAGGTCTTCAAAAAAATCCAGATTTACCAAAGCAGATATGGGTCGCCCCTTTTTTGTCACAATAAAATAATTTTTACTTGTAGAAACTTCTTTTAGTATATCGGCCAGATGGTCACGTAATGTTGTTGTTTTAACAGTTTTAATCATCAAACTCAGCTCCTCATTTTAAATGTACATTTAAAATGTACGTTAGAAATGTAAATTTGTCAAACAAACTCTGACTTTTAAAGCACAAGAAAGGGTCACAAATTTTATACAATTTTGGGAAATTTTTGAAGGAGAAATTTGTTTTGAATAGAAGTTTAATTTTATAGTGTGGAATTTTTGTATATTAGTAAGTTCGGCAAGATAGATGGAGGTGTGATTGATTGTCATTGCGGATATATAAAGCAATCTGGGTGTTCAATCGTTGTGTCTGGTGCTGACGTTGGGTGGTTGTTCTGCTGACTCAGATTCCACGTCGGACAACACTCCATCAACTATTATAGCTGAGTCGGACGATTCATTCACCGCGAGTGGACACGAAGTGCCTGCTCATTCTAATGAAGCTCGTGAGGCGCTTGCCCTTGCGCATATCGAGCTGGCACACCTTGAAGACCAGAGCTGCGAACTCACCGAGTTGATCCCGATATGTCAGGTCACCGGAGACCTGACCTCGGCAGAGAGCGTGTTCTCAGTAACTAAAGATGAAGGCGGATCCTACATCGCTGCGTTCTACGATCAAGACGGTTGCATGGTCGGCGCCGTCGACTGGGGTATAGGCAATCGAGGTGAGCCTGGAGAATGGGCATCGTTCTACGGGGACTTTTGGATGGGTTTTCCGGAGGAGGATCTTGTTACAGACTTCGGAAAGGCGCCTGACGTAATCAGATACGTCGAAACGTTCTATGGTATCTGGGTAGTGGGGCGTGTGGGTGATAGTGAGAGGGGCATGTTTGTCTCTCATCAGGGAGATTATGATTGCTGGCCTGAGGAAGACCGGGTCTACAGTGGCGAAGAGGTCATCAATCACTTGAGGCACATTGCTGAGAATCATGCGGATAACAGCGGGGCCGCCTGTGATGACCCCACATGGTAGCAGATGCGGTTACGTCTCCTGCGCCTTCAGCTCGGCCGACAAAGTTGTGGTTTTCAGCCGCTGATTCGCCAACCGTTTGATAGAAAAACAATAAAGAAATACTTGAAAACTACCAATATAATTGGTAATATTACCAATTATATTGGTAGGAGGTTGTTATGCTTGAGGTATTATTTGGAAATCAAAATACTGAACGTATACTTTTTACGCTTCTGCTAAGCAAAAAATGTTATGCGAAACAATTAGCTGATAGGTTTGAAGTAGCGGTTTTTGGAGTTCAAACAACATTGCAGAAACTTGAAAGAGCGGGAGTTTTAATCAGCTTTAAAGAGGGAAATACTCGTCTTTTTGAATTTAACCCGAGATATCCATTTCTATTAGAGTTAAAACAACTATTAAAAAAAGCTTATGAATTTCTTCCTAAAGAAATAAAAGATAAATATTATGAACCAATAATTCGTAAAAGACCTCGGCGTACAGGAAAACCTCTTCAATAATGAAGAACATTAATCTTAAAAAAATTACAATTAAAGATTTGGCCAAAATAATCGGGGCACAGCTATCTAAACACGGAATTGAAGCTGTATTGGTTGGTGGGGCTTGCGTATCAATTTATTCTGAAAATAAATATATATCATATGATTTAGATTTTATTACATATGAATCCAATAAAAAAATTAAAACAGCTTTAAAAGAGATTGGTTTTGAATATGATAAGAAAAAATATTATATACATCCGGATTGCGAATATTTCTTGGAATTTTTAGCTCCACCAATCGCAATTGGGAATCAACCAATTCAAAATTTTAATACAATCTCATCAAACTTAGGTTCAATAAAAATATTGACTCCAACGGATTGTGTAAAAGATCGCTTAGCTGCATATATTCATTGGGATGATAAAGAATCTCTTGAACAAGCAATTATAGTAGCAAAAGTACAAAAAATAGATGTAAATAAAATAAAAAAATGGGCACAAGAAGAATTTAATGGTGAAAAGATAAAAGATTTTATTGAAAAATTAAGCATCTAATAAAGTGTTGTATCCAACTCCCTAAGTTGGCGAGTGAACTCGAACCCGTTACACAGCACAAATAACCCCACCTTTCTGTTTTACCCAAATCCCTCTTCGAAAGAATCATAGAAAATAATAGTTTAATTCCCAGTCAAAAAAGACTGATTCCTATTCAATTTTCGGCTATAATTTAGAGCATGAATTTACTTGAAGATTTAAATCCAGACCAAAGAGAAGCTGCTGAACATATGAAAGGTCCTCTTATAATCATCGCCGGAGCCGGTAGCGGAAAAACCAGAGTTTTGACCTGCCGGGTGGCCCATCTCATAAAAGAAAAAGGGGTGGACCCATGCAATATTTTGGCCATCACCTTTACCAATAAAGCCGCCGACGAGATGAAAGAACGGATTACGCATTTGATTGGCAAAGTGGCGCGCGGAATGTGGATTGGAACATTTCACGCAACCTGTGTGAGAATTTTAAGGAGAAATATTGAGCGCCTCGGGTTTAAGAGAAACTTTTTAATCTATGATGATGACGATAGGATAAAGTTAATTACCGAATGTCTTAAAGATTTAGACTACGATATAAAAAAATTTGCACCTCGAACAATTAAGAACAAAATTTCAGCTGCTAAAAATGAACTTCTGGATGCCGAGACATTTGCATCTCAAGCTGTATCTTATCTCGACAATATTGCAGCGGAGGTTTATCTGCTTTACCAGCAAAGGATGACCAAAAACAACGCGCTGGATTTTGATGATTTGATTATGACGACGGTGGATCTGCTCAATCTCTTTCCGAGTGTTTTGGATTTCTACAAGGATGAATTTCGATACATTCTCATCGATGAATATCAAGACACAAATCACGCACAATACAAGCTCGTAAATCTTTTGGCGGGAAAATACAAAAATCTTTGTGTGGTCGGAGACCCGGATCAAAGCATCTATAAATTTAGGGGTGCCGATATTCAGAATATTTTGGAATTTGAGTCGGATTACCCCGATGCCAAAGTAATAAGACTGGAACAGAATTACCGCTCAACCCAGATTATTTTAGACGCGTCAAATCATCTCATTAAAAATAATTTAGGAAGAAAGCCGAAAGCTCTGTGGACGAATAATGTGGCAGGAGACTCCATCGTTCATTTTCAGGCGGAAAGCGAGCATGAAGAGACCGCCTTTGTTGCGAGTGAAATTGAGCGTCTTTGCGAGGAAGAGAATAGGGACTATAAGGATTTTTCAATTTTTTACCGAACCAATGCCCAATCGAGGGTTCTTGAGGAAACGTTTATGAGAGCCGGTTTGCCATATAGGATAGTCGGGAGCCTTAGGTTTTATGAGCGGAAGGAGATAAAAGATATTCTTGCTTACTTAAGGGTTATATCAAATCCTTTGGATTCTGTCGGACTAAAACGGATAATAAATGTTCCAATTCGTGGGATAGGAAAGACCACGATTGCTCATTTAGATAAGTTTGCGATGCAGCAGAAGGTATCTTTTCATGAAGCTATTAGAGAAGTTGAGAAAAACCCGTGGCTTTCTGCTTCAGCTAAAAAGAAAGTTGGAAATTTCTACAATATGCTGGAGAGTTTCCGGGAAGCCAAAAAAGATGATATCAAATCTTTGGTTGAAAAGGTGCTTGATGTTACGGGCTATTTGGCTTTTTGGGATGAGCAAAAGACATTTGAGTCTATCGGCCGCGTTGAGAATATTAAGGAATTCATCTCGGTGGTAATGGAGTTTAAAGAATCTTTTCCAGAAAAGAGTTTTGATGATTTTTTGGAACGCGTTGCTCTCATTGCCGACATTGATTCCTACGATGGGACCACCGATGCTGTTACTTTAATGACATTGCATAATGCTAAGGGGCTGGAGTTTCCAGTTGTTTTCATAATTGGCATGGAGGAAGGCATCTCCCCACATTTTCGCTCCATGGCCGAGCCCGAGGAACTGGAGGAGGAAAGACGCCTATGTTATGTTGGTATGACGCGGGCCAAAGAAAAACTTTACTTGACCTCGGCGTGGTCAAGAAAATTATGGGGCTCAACCAGCTATAATTTGGTATCCAGATTTATAAAAGAAATACCCGATGATTTATTCGAATATTTGTCGAGTACAGCTCCGTGTCAGGAGGTCGAAGCCAAAATAACCTATCAAAACTCTAATGTTTTTTCTCTTGGCGATAAGGTTGCGCACAAAACTTTTGGTGAAGGTAAAATTGTTTCGATTGATAAAGAGGACCAAGTTACGGTATTCTTTCCAAAGGCAGGAGAGAAGAAGTTGTTGCTTGAATATGCACTATTGGAAAAGGTAAATTAGGAGCTGGATATGTCAATTTATGTTATAGGTCATAAAAACCCGGATGCCGATTCTATTTGCTCGGCTATTGCTTATGCATATTTAAAAAATCAGACAAATGGAAATAATCATATTGCTGCCTGTTTGGGAAAGATAAATCGAGAAACCAAATTTGTCCTCAATCATTTCAATGTTTCA
Source organism: Actinomycetes bacterium (assembly GCA_030614255.1). Lineage (GTDB taxonomy): Bacteria > Actinomycetota > Aquicultoria > UBA3085 > Oleimmundimicrobiaceae > JAUSCH01. The sequence continues at coordinate 14,947 of JAUWKI010000016.1, read as the reverse complement.
CCTCCAAAATATCTTCCTCATGTAAAGATAAGGGTAAAAGACGTTATGACCTCTCCGGTAATTACTACTTCTCCCAATTCATCGATAAAGGATATAGGGGAACTGATTTATGAGCGCAATATTAGGGGCGCACCCGTTGTCGATGAAAACGGCTGCTTACTCGGAGTCGTTACAGAGAGAAACATTGCCCATCAGTATATTGAGGAATTGAAGATTCGCAGTTTAAAAGAGATAGAGATAAAACTTGGCCAGATTGCCGAAACCCTTGGAGGAAAAATAATAACCGGTAATTCTGAAAATGTCATTTCCGGCAATGTTTTAATTGGGGCCATGCTGCCTGAATCCATGGCCAAGTTTATCAGCCCGGGAGATATTGTTATCTTAGGAAATCGCCCGGGAGCTCAGATAACCGCAATCGAAAAAGGTGTTTCTTGCCTTGTTGTAACCGGGGGCTTTGCTCCTTCTGAGAAAATTAAAAAGATGGCCGGAGATAAATCAGTTGCTATAATAGTTACTTCTCAAGATACGTTTGCGGCTGCTAGATTGATAAATTTGAGCATCCCTGTTGAGAAGATAATGGATAAAGAAATGTTTACTATGGGGGAAGAAGATCTTTTAAGTGAAGTTACCGATGATATTTTAACTTCGGAGTATAGACAGGGTTTCGTTTTGGACGCTGACAATTCCGTGATAGGGATAGTCACACGCTCTGATATCATAAACCCCATAAGAAGAAAAGTTATTTTAATGGATCATAGCGAAAGAAGCCAATCTGCTGAAGGTATTGAGCAAGCAAATATTTTAGAGATTATAGACCATCATCGTTTGGGGGATATTCAGACGGCGGAGCCGATATTGGTAATAAGTGAACCGGTGGGTTCAACGTCTACGATTGTGTGGGAACAGTTCAAAAAAGCGAATGTCGAGATTTCCAAAAACATGGCCGGAATACTTATGGCGGCTATTCTATCGGACACGGTTCTTTTGAAATCTCCCACCGCAACGCCAAAAGATGAAGCGGCAGTTAAAGAATTGGGAAATATAGTAGGATTAGATCCCATGAAATTTGGAATCCAGATGTACAGCGAGGGCTCGGGTGTATCAACAATGAATCCGACGGAAATAATTATGGCCGATTTCAAAGTGTACAATTTGAATGACGTTAAAGTAGGTATCGGACAGGTTGAAACAACCGATTTGAAGACGGTTTTAGACAGGAAAGATGAAATTTTGCAGGAGATGGAAAAGATACGAAACGATAAGGATATGGACTTGGTACTCATGATGGTTACGGATATCATGAAAGCCGGAACCGAACTCTTGGCATCAGGAAGAACGAGGTTGATTAAGAAGGGTTTCGGAGTGAAACTTAAGGAAGGCAGTGTATTTTTGCCCGGCGTGATTTCTCGAAAGAAGCAAATTGCACCTGTTTTAATGCGGGTGATATAGGAAGTTTTGTTATTGCAAAACTTATCTCCTTCATTTAATGGTCGGCTGCACAGTCATCTTATGAGCGACCCACCCGGGTTTTACAAAACTGAAATCAATAAAAAGCTTTTATTTCTAATTTTGCCAAGGGCTAGGGGCTAATGGCTGCTTTAAAAAGCTCTCTCGATTTTCCTGGCGGCTGATTGCCGGAGGCTATTTTTATAAATACAATTTGATAACTGCATCTTAAGTGATAAAATGAGAAAAAGTTAATAGCGAGAGGTGCTAAATGGCGAAGAGTTTTGATGAGATAAACGAAAAGATTAAAAAAGGCCAGGCAGTTGTTGTAACTGCTGAGGAAATAATAGATATTGTTAAAGAAAAAGGCGTAAAACAGACTGCAAAAGAAGTGGATGTTGTTACTACGGCAACATTTAGCCCGATGTGTTCAAGCGGGGCTTTTTTAAATTTCGGTCACTCCGATCCTCCTATTAAAATGAAAAAAGTTTGGCTAAACGATGTTCCCGCGTATGCGGGGATAGCGGCGGTTGATGCGTATATTGGGGCTACCGAAACTTCAGAATCCGAGAGTTTACATTACGGCGGTGCTCATGTGATAGAAGATTTAATTGCCGGAAAGCCGGTAAAACTTAGAGCCGTCGGGCACGTTACTGATTGCTACCCTCGTTCTGAAATTGAGACATTTATTACAAAAGATACTATCAATCAGGCATATTTATTTAATCCGAGAAATGTATATCAAAACTATGCCGTGGCGGTAAACTCAACCGAGAAAACTATCTACACCTATATGGGAACACTCCTTCCCAAGTTTGGAAATGCGACTTATGCAACATCAGGCCAGTTAAGCCCGCTTTTAAACGACCCATATTATCGCACGATAGGTATCGGCACGAGAATTTTTTTCTGTGGGGCTCAAGGATATGTTGCCTGGGAAGGAACTCAGCATAGTCCGAACAAAGAACGGACGGGTAAGGGCGTCCCGGTATCCAATGCGGCCAACCTTGCCCTTATAGGAAATCTCAAGGAAATGAGCACGGATTATCTAAGAGCGGCTACTTTTCATAATTACGGAGTATCTATCTTCATAGGCGTAGGCATTCCCATTCCCATCCTTGATGAAGAGATGGTGGAGTTTGCGAGTATAAGCGATAAGGATATTTACGTCGAGATTGTAGATTACAGTGTGCCTAAAAGAGATAAGCCCGTTTTGGGAAGGATTACTTATGCCGAGTTAAGGAAGGGTAAAATTACGCTTCGAGGGAAAGAAGTGCCCACGGCCCCAATCTCAAGCTATGCCAAAGCTAGAGAGATTGCCGGGGTTTTAAAATCGTGGATACAGAAAGGTGAATTTTTGCTCACGAAGCCCGTTCAAAAATTATCTGAGGAAGGTACAACTAAGCCATTAGATGTCCGAACGAAGGAGGAGCTGTAAGATGCCAAAAAAGAAGATAGTTCTCACGTTTCCTCCTGAAAAAATTGACCAACCGATTACATATCATCTCGTAAGGGATTATGATTTAATAATCAATATCTTGCGGGCGGAGATATACGAGGAAGAAACCGGACGCATGGTTTTAGAACTCGATGGTCCCGAAGACAAGATTGAAGAAGGTATCACTTATCTAAAAAACCAAGGTGTAGCTGTTGAAGAAGCCGCAAGAGATATTACCTTAAATGAAGATGAGTGTATAAGTTGTGGGGCCTGCACGGCTGTTTGTCGTCCCAAAGCATTGTATCTTAATCCCAATACGTTTGAGTTGGAGTTTGATAAGGATAAATGTATTCTCTGCGGACTTTGTGTTCGAGTATGCCCTTTAAAGCTCATAGAAGTTAAGTTTTAATAGCTTCCTTCTCTTTTTCAGCATCTCCTTTTTCAGCTTTTTGTGCTTTTCCCCAATGGAAAAGCCAAACGGGAAGCCCGATAGTTAATTACCTAAGTATTTAGCACCTTCGTTTCGTGTTCTGGTATATTAATAATTTATAGTACCAAACAAATATCTCAAAGAGCGAGGTTTGATTTGCATCGGGAGAAATTTTATCGGAAGTGGTTGCGAGCGACAAATTTAGTCACTTTTCAGGTTCAAGTTAAAGAGACGGATTTGTTCATCGCAGCTGACAAAAACTTATACAGGGAAGCTATGGATACGGTTTTTAAGTATCGAGGAGAAATCGAAAATTATATTGGAGAGAACCCACTTTTCGAAACTAGTCTTTCTCCCATTGATATATCTATTGCAGCTTCCTTGATTGTAAATGAAATGATTTTAGCTGCTCAAAGTGTTGATGTTGGCCCCATGGCAGCGGTCGCGGGAGCTATTGCTGAGTTTGTGGGAAAGGATTTATTGAAACATTCCGAGGAAATAATAGTTGAAAATGGTGGAGATATTTTCTTAAAAATAACGAAACCTCGCCTTGTCGGAATTTATGCCGGCGAAACGCCTTTAAGCGGTAAGCTTGCTCTAAATATCACTCCTGCCCAAACTCCTCTTGGAATTTGTACTTCTGCCGGTACGGTTGGTCACAGTTTAAGTCTTGGGAAAGCCGATGCGGTCGTTGTTTTATCTAAAAATACGTGTCTTGCCGATGCTGTTGCGACGGCCATAGGAAATTTAATTCAGGAAGTGGAGGACATTGAAGAAGGGATTTCCTATGCTCGAAAAATTAAGGATATTTCTGGTGTTTTAATAATCAAGGGCAGTAAAATGGGAATGTGGGGAGAAGTTGAAATTAAACCCTTCTAACCCAATATTATTCTTTCCCGCACTGTTCCTCTAAAATTTTCTTGATATCCGGTACTGCTCTTTCCGCGGCTCTTTCTCCTAACATGATAATATTTTTTGCTTTATAAAAATCGAAGAAGGATACGTCATCTATCTGAGGGGCGATGACGAGATCGGCAAATTGTATTTTTGTTTGCGATAACTCTACCTGCATCAAGTCGGCGGACCTCATAACCAATTGAAAGACGGTGGGAAATCGAAGTTTCTTCTTGACTGAAGAAATCATCCTTGAGCGGACGACCTCGGGAAATCCTTTCTTTTTAATCTCTTCTGTTATTATTTCTCCCCCATCTGAGGTTTTCGCGGAAGAAGAAAACCTGTTTTTAACTGAAGCTTCTGTCATAAGATTTACCGCGATGACCACATCCGCCCCCATTTTCCTTACTACATCAGTGGGTAGGGGATTAATTACTCCACCATCAATCAGCAATTTGCTGTCCTTTTTTACAGGGGGAAGAATTGCCGGGGTAGAGATGCTGGCCCTAATGGCGTTGGTTATACAGCCCTTTGTGAGTGCCACTTCTTTGCCGCTCACGGCATCGGTTGCAACGGCGGTAAAAGGAATTCTTGTATCATCAAAAGTTTTGTTACCCACAAGTAAATTTATAAATTCCTCTACTTTTTGGCCATTGGTTAATGCAGTTGTGGGTAAAGCTAAGTCAGTGAGACGCAAAAGTTGTTTCCAGTTCACATCGAGGGCAATCTTTTCCATCTCCTCGATACCCATTCCAGATGCGTAAATGCCTCCAACCATAGCCCCAATGCTTGTTCCCGCAATCATATCTATGGGAATATTTTCTTTCTCGAAGACTTTAATAACGCCTAGATGAGCTACGCCTCTGGCCGCACCGCTGCTTAAAGCCAGTCCAACTTTTGGTCGTTTTTGTTTCATTGACGCATCCTTTTTATGTAGAAAGGCAACACTGGACCTAATTCTAACACGTTACATAATAGTAAATAAGTTATAATGTATTAAGTGAAAGTGAATACATAAGAACAGATATTATTAAGCGGAGATGCCATGTTTCTGGACTACTACAAAATTTTAGAAGTTCATCAAGATGCTTCCTTTGAGATAATAGAGAAAGCTTATAAAGCGCTTTGCTTAAAATATCACCCTGATAAACATCTGAAAGAGAAACAAAAATGGGCTCATGAGAAGATGCAGACTTTAAATGAAGCTTATCGAGTTCTATCTAGCGCAACAAGCCGAAAATATTATGATGAGCAAAAAAGCAGGTTAATGTGGAATATTTTTTTAGAAGAAGGTCTCGTCGGGGTAGCGAAGGTTTTGTGGCAACGAGTTTAAAATTTTTAATTTTAGACTCGTTGAAAGCAAGAGTATAATAAGGTTACTTGTGAAAAAGTTGTTTATGAAGGAATGAAAATGACAAAGAAGCTAAGAGAACCAATAAATGGATTAACGCATCTAATAGGGGCAGCATTATCAATAGCTGCACTGGTTTTGTTAATTTATTTTGCAGTGGTCAAAGGCACGGTCTGGCACGTGGTCTCATTCTCGATTTTTGGCGCAAGCTTAATTTTGTTGTATACATCGAGCACGTTATACCATTTACTTCCACTCTCGGAACGTGGCGTCAGAATTTTCAGACGAATTGACCACATCATGATTTTTATCTTGATAGCGGGAACATATACTCCCATTTGTCTTGTTTCTTTGCGTGGAGGTTGGGGGTGGAGTATGTTTGGTGTCGTTTGGGGAATTGCTATTGCCGGAATTGTGTTGAAATTGTTCTGGTTGCAAGCTCCGCGTTGGCTCTCGACTCTAATTTACGTTTTTATGGGCTGGCTTGCCGTAGTTGCTATTTTGCCTTTAATTCATTCTGCGCCAATAGGTGGACTTGGCTGGCTTGCGGCAGGTGGAATTTTTTATAGTGTCGGTGCTCTAATTTATGGGATAAAACGCCCAAATATCATTCCGGGCTGGTTTGGATTCCACGAGATATTTCACATTCTTACAATGGCCGGAAGTTTTAGTCATTTTTGGTTGATGTTTAGGTATGTTTTGTAAGCCAGCTCATATTGCAGATAGCTTATGGCAGATGGCTGATGGCCAAACCTCCCTCCCCCTTGATGGGGGAGGATTAAGGTGGGGGTGAACTCTCGACTCTCGACTACCTGCCGGTAGACAGGCCGACACGGCATTACCCCACACCTTTTACCCTTAGAATATCCCCACGGATGGTAAAATCGCCACAATATTTTGGCTATATTATTGACTATCTTCCATTTTTGAAGTTGTCTTTAAGCCCATTTATACTTAAAAGAGCTATTTCTTTAAAAAACAAACAGGGGAATTCTTGGAGGAGAAATCTGTTTTGACTTGAAGTTTAGTTGTGTATTAAGAGTTCAGTATATTAATAAGTTGGGGATAAAAAAGATGAAAATACAGTACCTTGGAGACTCCAAAGATAGTTTCAAATGGGACTACCATGACTATTTGACCAATGTTATAGGCTATAATTTCTTGAACATTCTCTTAATGATGACGCCGGATGATAAAACAAATGACGGTAAAACAAAACCGGACTCTTTTCCTGCGAGAAGTGAGATTATTCAGTTTTGCAAGAACCTCCGTTCCAAAAGGGATCTTTCCGTCATTAAACATCTTCCTTCAGAAACTGGTGCCAATTATAAAGTAAATCTTCATAACCCAGAAATTTATATAACAAAAAGAAACAGGGAATTGTATTTTTCGGAATTACCTAAACGAAGTAATCAAATTATATTTCTCGACCCGGACAATGGGTTCGAACCAGAAAGAAAATATAACGATAAGCATGTGAGATATTCGGAAATTTCGACAATTTTAGATCAAGTACCTTCGAATTCTCTGGTCTCAGTATTTCAGCATTTCCGGCGAATCAAATTTGTCGACGATTTCTCAAGAATTAAGGAAAGGCTTTCTGGTGTAATCGCATCTGTTTATGTAACAGCGATTTTTTGGCATCAACTTATGTTTGTATTAATCAGTAAATCAGAAGCAGTTATTAAAAGGGCAACAGAAATAAATAAGGAGTACGCAACACTGTATCCTATTGAAATTCCGTGATAAATCGCTAACAAGCGACTCAACTCGCCAGGAATATGCACGGCTTTGATGCTGTTTTATTGCGTGTATTCCTGACGAGTTAGTTTTCAACCATTACTTCCAATAAAATTGAAACCTAAAATACTAGACACTTCACTCCAAACTTCTCTTTTCGGTTTCTCTTACCTTTCTAATCATACTTACCCCAATTGAGTTTACGAAGTAAAAAATAATGTCTAACCCAGAGGGTTATCCTCTGGATAATAAAAGTCCTTCTATGTTGAATATGTCTGCCTGTCGGCAGACAGGTAAAGAACCCAATCAAAATGTTGCATTTTGCTATGTTTTAATGTAAAGTGATAACAAAATGCAACTCAATTATAGTTGGAGGTATTAAAAATGGCAACAGCAGTAAGAATATCAGAAGAATTGGCCAACGCGGCTAAAAAATATAGTCGTATTGACCACAGATCTATAACAGGGCAAATAGAGCACTGGGCAAAGGTTGGCAAATGCGCTGAAGAAAATCCAGACTTAACTTACAGTCTTATTAAAGAAATACTTATGGGGCTGGAAGAATTAGAGCATGGCGAAAAGTCGGAATATAGGTTTGGATAGTAACTGATGAAAATTTATCAATCAAGAACTTTTGAAAACAAAATCAAAAAGTTTTCAAAACGAGAAAAAGAAATATTAGATGAAGAAGTTAAAAGGATACAAGAAAATCCTCTTGTCGGAGAAGAGAAGAAAGGGGATCTAAGGAGTGTCTATATTCATAAATTTAAAATCAAAACGATTCAATGTTTACTTTCCTACAGAATTGTTAATGATGGGTTAGAATTAATAATGATTGGGTCACATGAAAATTATTACCGAAACTTAAAAAGCTATTTAAAAAGAAAATAGAGGAATAGCTAATATATCATTTGCGTGGAGAAATCGAAAACGGAGAGTAAGATTTGAATAATTTGAATAAATCTAACCTTATCCTCCACTTGTCACCCTATACCCTTAGGATACCCCCACTCCCCATTTTTCTTGTATAATAATTTCACCAAACTAGACAGGAAGGTTGAAACCATAAAAAACATTTCCAACATCGAAAAAAGAGCAAAAGAACTTAAAGATTTAATTAATTACCATAATTATCGCTATTATGTGCTGGATTCTCCCGAGATTTCCGATGCGGAATACGATGAGCTTGTGAGAGAGCTTATCGAAATTGAAGAAATACACCCGGAGTTGGTTACCCCTGATTCACCGACTCAAAGAGTTGGGGCTCCTCCGGCCGAAGGGTTTTTACCTGTCCATCACAGAACAAAGATGTTGAGCTTATCCGATGCGTTCTCTTTTGACGAACTTTCTGCTTTTTTAGACCGTATCGAAAAGGGTCTTCCCGGCGAGGAGATAAATTATGTCTGCGAGCTTAAAGTGGATGGTACGGCAACATCTCTCACCTACGAAAACGGATTACTGGTCACCGGCGCCACTCGTGGCGACGGTAAGGTCGGTGAGGAAGTTACTCCTAACATAAAAACCATCCGCTCAATTCCATTGAAATTGAGGATGAAAGCTCCACCTTCTTCAATGGAAGTTAGGGGTGAGGCATTCTTTTCAATAGAACAATTCGAGGAGATAAACAAGGAACGTTCCAAAAAAGACGAGTCTCTCTTTGCGAATCCTCGAAACGCGGCAGCCGGTTCATTGAGGCAACTGGATCCAAGCATTACAGCTCGTCGAGAACTTGACTCAATATTTTATTCTACCGGATATATAAGCGATAGAAGCTTTAAAACCCATTGGGACGTGCTTCAATTTCTAAAAGAGTCGGGTTTTAAGATAAGTAAGTATGCTAAACGTATTGAAATTAGAGATGAAATCTTCAAGTTCTGTGAAGAATGGCAGAAAAAAAGAGATACTCTTCCTTATGAGATAGATGGAATAGTTATAAAAGTTAATTCTCTTGAGCAACAGGAAAAGCTTGGGGCAACCTCCAAATCTCCCAGGTGGGCAATTGCGTACAAGTTCCCCGCTGAGCAGAAGACGACAAAAGTTTTAGACATTACGGTAAGCGTTGGCCGAACCGGTGCGCTTACCCCGGTTGCGATATTGGAGCCGGTTAAAGTCGCGGGCTCGACAGTAGGTCGTGCCACTCTTCATAACGAAGACGAGATGAGAAGAAAGGATATTCGCATCGGTGATTGGGTGATAATCCAAAAAGCGGGGGATGTCATACCCGAAGTAGTTGCGCCCATTTCGAGTAAACGCACGGGTGATGAGAAAATTTATAAGATTCCGGATTATTGTCCCGTTTGTGGTGCGGAAGCGATAAGACCTCCCGGCGAGGTGGTAAAGAGATGCACAAATATCTCATGTCCGGCTCAGAGGTTTGAACATATTTTACATTGGATGAGCCGTGGAGCCATGGATATAGCTGGTGGGCCGGCAACGGTTGGTCAGCTTCTAAAAAATGAGATGATAGAAGATATTGCCGATTTATATTTTCTTACAAAAGAAAACCTACTTAACGTTGAGCATTTTCAGGAAAAATCTGCTGAAAATTTCTATAACTCCATTGATAATTCTAAAAAAAGGCCTTTCTCAAGAGTCTTATTTGGACTTGGCATAAGGCATGTCGGTTCCCACGTATCGGATGTTCTTGCAAAGAATTTTCCATCGATGGAAGAGTTAAAAAACACGAGTTTTGATGATTTGATAGCCATTAACGAGATTGGCCCGGCCGTTGCCGAAAGTGTCGTCAAGTTTTTTAAGCAGGAAAGAAACCTAAAGGTTGTAGAGAAGCTAAAGCGTGCCGGATTAAACATGCAAGAAGTGGTCGAAGGGGGCGCGCCAAAGAAACTTGAGGGATTAACTTTTGTGTTGACCGGGACACTTTCTCAGTTTACTCGTCAAGAAGCCGAGGATAAGGTAAAAGCTCTGGGAGGGCGTCCGTCATCAAGTGTGAGCAAAAAAACCGATTATCTTGTGGCCGGAGAAAACCCGGGAAGCAAACTGGATAAGGCAAAAGATTTAGGTGTAAAGATAATCGACGAAGAGGGGTTTGCTGAGCTAATTGGAGAGTAAAAAGGTTCCCTGGGATACTAGGGACGTTGGCAAAGTTTTTATAGTTTTCATAGCTATACTGGCTCTTCAAATGTATTTGGGATTATTTCGCCCCGCTCCTGAATCGCACTTGAATACCCCTTTTGGACGGATGGCTTTGATGACGGCCAGCTATCTTGTTTTGGTTTTTCTTGTTTGGTTTTTTGGAATATGGAGGCGAAGCGGTTCGTTACAAGATTTAGGTTTTCGGTCCTTTAGTTTTATATCTACATTAGGAAAATGTTTTTTTTGGCTCGTGTTGGTTAAGATTTTAACAGCAATATATGCTCTATTTGCATCTGGGGTTTTAAACTTTGAACCGCCCCCGGAGTTGATTACAGGTATCCCGGACATTTTTGGAAGGGGTTTAGCCGGATTTTTAATTGCGATTTTCGTTACTGTAATCGTTGCGCCCCTTGTTGAAGAAATCTTCTTTAGAGGGTTTATATACGCAGCTCTGCGTGATAAGATTGGTGTTGTTTGGGCTGCTTTGGTAAGCTCTTTTATTTTTGCTGTTTTTCATGGAAGTTTATGGACGGTAGTTCCAATTATGTTGCTCGGCTTTGTTTTAGTTTATCTATATGAACGAGGGGGTTCGATTGGACCGCCGGTGATTTTTCACTCTTTGAATAATTTGGTTTCTCTCTTGCTTATCTATTTTTTGGGGGTTTAAGAGATGGCGATTAGTAAAAAAGAGGTTGAACATGTGGCATTGCTCGCTCGACTTTCTTTGTCTGAGGGCGAAAAAGAGAAGTTTTCAAAGCAGTTGAGTCAAATATTAGAGCATGCCGGAAAGATTGCTGAATTGAATACCGAGGGGGTTGAACCGACCTCCCACGCTCTTCCGATAAAAAACGTTTTTAGAGAAGACGAAGAAAAGACCTGTCTTTCTCAAAAAGAAGCTCTATCTAATGCCCCGGCAAAAGAAGATGGAATGATAAAAATACCGAAGATTGTATAGCGGAAAGTCGGTAGTCGGTAGTCGGTAGTTGGTAGTCGGTAGTTGGTAGTCGGGAGTTAAGATAAAATCTCAGGAGTGGGTTTGAAAAATAAAAAGGCAAACTTTGATTTTGAAAAATTGGAAGTGTACCAACGGACTGTTGATTTTGCAAATATTGTTTATGAGGTAACTAAGAATTTTCCTAAAAACGAGCAGTTTGGTATCGTAAGCCAGTTAAGAAGAGCTTCATTGTCAATTTCTTTAAATATTGCGGAAGGAACGGGAAGATATAATAATCCCGAAAGAAGACAATTTTATAGGATGGCACGGGCATCTATTTATGAGTGTGTTCCTTTACTCGAACTTTCTTTTAGACAGGGTTACATAGATTTAAAACAACATGAGAAATTAAAGCAAGAGTGTGTTGAATTGTCGAAGATGGTAAGCGGGTTAATAAACTCACTACCGACTAAGATACTATCGACTTAAGGGGTATTATGTTACATAAACTGACTGTTCATGAACTACATAAAAAGTTAAAGAATAGAGAAATTTCAGCAATGGAACTTTGCAGAGATGTTTTTAAAAGAATTGAAGCGGTGGAGAGTAAAGTCAAAGCATATCTAAACTTAACTGAAGAGACGGCGTTATCTGCTGCCAATGCGGTCGATGAAAAAATAAAGTTGGGTGAGGAAGTATCTTTTTTGACTGGGATTCCCGCAGCAATCAAGGATAATATGTGCACAAAAGGCGTTGAAACCACGTGTGCTTCAAAGATTCTGAAAAATTTTGTGCCGGTGTATTCGTCAACGGCCGTTGAAAAACTCTTTAATGAAGATATTGTAATGATTGGTAAAACCAATATGGATGAGTTTGCCATGGGTTCTTCAACCGAGAACTCTGCTTTTGGGCCGACATTGAATCCCTGGAACTTAAAAACCGTTCCGGGTGGTTCAAGTGGAGGTTCTGCCGCAGCGGTTGCGGCAGATGAGACGATATTTGCGCTAGGTTCCGATACGGGTGGTTCTATAAGACAACCCGCTTCACTCTGCGGAGTCGTGGGCATGAAACCGACTTATGGTTTAGTTTCGAGATATGGACTGGTTGCGTTTGCTTCGTCACTAGATCAAATTGGACCGATAACCAAAGATGTTACCGATTGTGCTCTGGTTTTGAACGCGATTTGTGGTAAGGATCCTATGGATTCCACCTCTTTAGATGCAAAAATTCCCAATTATACAAAAGCTTTGGTAAGCGATGTTAAAGGTTTAAAGATAGGCGTTCCCAAGGAATTTATGGGTGAAGGAATAGATCCGAAAGTGAAAAGATTGACAGAGGATGCCTTGGAGCTCTTTGAAAAGATGGGAGCGATAATCGAAGAGATATCTCTACCGCATGTTGGCCAGGCTCTATCTGCCTATTATCTGATTGCGCCAGCAGAGGCCAGCTCCAACTTAGCTCGCTTTGATGGAGTTAGGTATGGCTACAGGACAAAGCAAAAAGTTGAAGATATGGTCGACATGTATTCCAAAACGCGCGCCGAAGGTTTTGGTAATGAGGTAAAAAGGAGAATAATGCTGGGTACGTATGCGCTCTCGACCGGGTATTATGAGGCATATTACGGGCAGGCACAGAAAGTTAGAACCCTAATAATTAACGATTTTAACAAGGCATTTGAAAAATATGATGTTTTAGTTTCACCGACCTCTCCGACGGTTGCCTTTAAACTTGGGGAGAAGTTTGAGGACCCACTCAAGATGTATATGTCGGATATCTGCACGATTCCTGTCAATTTGGCGGGGATTCCGGGAATTTCAATTCCTTGTGGTCTGGCCGATGGGTTGCCGGTGGGTCTGCAAATAATGGGCAAAACTCTCGACGAGACGACGATCTTGCGAGCGGCTTATGCTTTCGAGCAAGAATTTGGGTTTAAAGAGAAACCCATTCTTTAGTCGGGAGTTAGGAGTTAGGAGTTAGGAGTTAGAAGTTAGTAGCGAAAAGCGCTGATGGCAGATGCTTGCCCGCCGCTGGCGGGGCTGATGGCAGATGGCAGATAGCAGATAGTTAAAAGCAAAAGATTAGAAGAGTAAAGGGTATAGGGTAAGGTTAAATGAAAAATGGTGTACAGGTTAAGAGCTTATCGGACAGTTGACAGTTAAAAGCAATTAGCGGTCACTCCCCCTCTGGTATGATGAGATTGTCAAAAAAACATCTACCAAAGGAGGAAAAATGACCGCTAAAGAAAAGATAGCACAAAGGAAGTTAAGCATGTTAGAGCTTGCTGAAGAACTTAACAACATATCGAAGGCCTGCAAAATAATGGGCTACTCAAGGAGTCAATTCTACGAAATAAAAAGGGCTTTTCAACTGCATGGCTTTGAAGGGTTAACAGATAAGATGCCGATACCTAAATCTTTTCCCAACAAAACCCCGCTGTCGGTGGAAAAAAGAATAATTGCCCTATCCAAAGAGCATCCGGCCTGGGGCAAGACGCGTCTATCAAATGAGCTTGTAAAAGAGAACATCCATATCTGTTCCGCAACGGTAAGAAATATTCTTCGAAGATATGGTCTGGGAACCAAATGCCAGCGTTTACTTAAGCTGGAACAAGAAGCATATGATAAAGGAATGACTTTGACCATTGAACAGATAAAAGCAATTGAAAAAGCAAGTCCCTGTTTTAAAGAGCGCCATGTAGAAAGTTACTATCCGGGATATCTTTTGTGTCAGGATACCTTCTTTGTCGGAAGCTTAAAAGGAGTTGGAAAAATCTACCTTCAAGTGGTCGTAGACAGTTTCTCTTCATATGGTTTTGCAAGGCTTTATACAACTCATACGGCGGTGGCCTCCGCTGATATGATCTACAATTGGGTTGTGCCCTTCTATGAAAAGCACGATCTTAAAGTGGAGCACATATTAACCGACAGGGGTTCCGAGTTTTGCGGAAGAAAAGATGCTCATCCTTACGAGCTTATGCTCTCTCTGCTTAATATTGAGCACAGGAAGACGAAGGTGGCCAGTCCCAAGACAAATGGTTTTGTGGAAAGATTTAACCGAACTCTTTTAGATGAGTTCTTTAGAGAAGCTTTTAGAAAGAAGCTATACTTAAGCATAGAGGAACTTCAAAAGGACCTTGATACCTGGCTTTATTACTACAACCACGAGCGGTCGCATCAAGGCTATCGAAACATGGGAAAGAAACCGGTTGAAACTTTTGAGGAGAGCAAGGGGTTGTTATTAAAATCGAGAGGGAAACCAAAAGATATGGTTACCGTTTAACGATTGGCCGGAGGGGGAAGTGTCTGCTAAGTGTGTAACCTTTACAAAATGGAGAATGAAAAGTGAAAAGCTAAAATTAAAAAATAAGAAAGCTTTTGAAAGCGTGTTAGGAATTTTATCTTTTATTATTTAGTTTTCAATTTTAAATTTTTCTATACCGTGCCTACCGTGCCTACCGGCAGGCAGGCCGGCAGGCAGGTAGTTTTTCATTTTCATTTTTTAATATCACTAGAAATTCCGCGGACGTAAGTCCGGGGATGTATCGGGCTCCTAAGTCTTCTTGTTGGGATATAATAAAGAACTATGGAGAACAGAAGACAAGCCCACTGTGTTTATAGGTGT
>JAUWKI010000028.1 GCA_030614255.1 Actinomycetes bacterium | reverse complement strand
TGACACCTATAAACACAGTGGGCTTGTCTTCTGTTCTCCATAGTTCTTTATTATATCCCAACAAGAAGACTTAGGAGCCCGATACATCCCCGGACTTACGTCCGCGGAATTTTTAAGTGATATTAAAATAGCTGCCAGTCTCCAGCCGTCAGCCTTCAGGAAAATTAAAAATAAAATCTTCATTGGTTTTGTGGTTTAAAACACAGGCGGGTTGCTTGTAAGGCGACTATACAGTCGACTGTGTAGTCGACTGTATAGCGAATGAGGGTCGAGCAGCTGCGACACCGTGCTTATTACCCCGGCAGGTGGAAAAAATAGGGTGTGATGGAGAACAAGCCGAAACTAGATTTGGTTTTTAAACACCTCGTGGTTCTCGCTAGAGCGACTCTAAGCACG
This sequence comes from Actinomycetes bacterium, assembly GCA_030614255.1. Classification (GTDB taxonomy): domain Bacteria; phylum Actinomycetota; class Aquicultoria; order UBA3085; family Oleimmundimicrobiaceae; genus JAUSCH01. The sequence continues at coordinate 18,443 of JAUWKI010000028.1, read as the reverse complement.
CTATTTTTTAATTGCCATGTCATTCCTCACTTCGTTCTGGGATGACCCTGGAGTGAAACGAGGGGTCATTTTTAGGCATAAAAAGTTTTGCCTTCTTGGTTTTTAAACCCGGGTGGATTGCTCGTAGGCGACATATGAGAGCGCTAACGAGTAATCGATGAGGCGGGGTTTCGACCGAAGCTGTTTGAGCCCCGATTTATCGGGGGGAGTTCTGCAGGTCGCCGCCGAAGAGTGAAGCGAGGAGGAGAAACGCTCGAATCAAGAGTCGAGAGTAATCCACAAAAAAAGAAATTTTTCGCTCTGCGAGAGTAAGCGAGTAGGCGCGCGCCGTGCCTACCGGCAGGCAGGCAAGCAGAGTCTCCAGTGAGAGCCACAAAAAAAAGAAATTCTTGGACAAATAAGAAAATGAAGAAGGAAAATTTCAAACCTCAGTTTAAATTTTCCTAACCAAAAGCACTTCTCTTATAAAAATACTTATTGCTCCAAACACGAGCATTGAAAAGACAATAAGCATTGGTCCAAACCAGTAAACGATTCCCGCGCCAGCTGCGCACCCGACCAAAGGCCATTTGTAAATATGAAGAAATTTCTCTTTCTTCTCTTTAGCTAAAAAATCAAAAAGTTTAATTCCTACAGTAAAACCTAACGCAGTTATCACGGGTGCCAGCAACCAGCCAACAACTTCTAAAAAGGAGTTAGCTTCTTTAAAAAATAGAAGAAAAGCAACTAGCCAATCAACATAAAATATGCCCCCGAAAAAAAGCGACACAAATATTTTAAATGGAGTTTTAGAATTCAAAAAAACCTCACACAATAGTCGGTCAAAACTTATACTATGATTCGTGTTGATTGTTAGACAACGTTTCTCCTGTTCACTTTCAACTCTTACTTCTTGTGAACCGTAACATCTAGTTCGGGCAGCTCAATTCCATCTAGCCCACCACTGAATTCATATCTTCCTTCACCTTGATCTGTTGAAATTACCATTATCTTAAACTCTTTAGTCTCTCCTGGAGGAATTACTAAATCTGCATTTGAAATGTTTTCCTCACCTATAGCATCAGCATAGGCCTTTCCGTTATATTTCATATTAACGGTCTTGTAAGGAGCCTTGTTAAGAATAAAGAGCTTTCTGGAATTGTTTCGTAATCTCACTTCAAGCTCAATATTATCTACTAATGAATAACTACTTTTTGCTGTAAATAATTGAGCTTGGACGCCTTTGAAAGGTTTACCCCATTCGCTGGTATTAATTTCATTTTCATTGGAACTGTGTTGTGTAAAGAACATATAACCGTTCATTGTCAAAAACAACAAAACCACTAGACTTACAAATGATTTTTTCATGTCTTTTATGAACCTCCGTAGGAATGCTCCGATAGGAAAATGTCAACTAACTGCAAATAAACGCATTACTGCGGATATTCCTTAATGTGTTAGTTTCTTCTATTCTCCGATTCCGCCACAACTTCCTTTAGTAAAAGAGCTTTTTGTTAGATTTTGGATTTTTAAAACCCAAGTGGGTCGTTTTTAGGCGACCCTTCTTCGGCCTACCTCTCGGCAGGCACAGCGGGCAAGTAAATTAGCACGCTGTTTTGTATTTTGTTTTTTTAAACCCCTTGTGGGTCGGGTAGACAGCGACATATGAGCACATCGTCTATTGATTGCCATATCATTTAAAAACAGCTACCAGCTACCAGTCGTCAGCCTCCAGGAAAACCAAAATAAAATTTTTTTATTGATTTTAGTTTTTAAAAAATCCAAGTGGGTTGTTTGTAGGCAACCCTCCAGAGGCGGGCAGGCATATGAAAGCGCCGACCGTGCCTGCCTGCCCTGCCTACCGGCAGGCAGGGCAGGCAGGCGAGCAATTGACGAGGCGGGGGTTCGACCGAAGCTGTTTGAATCCGCCAACAGCGGATGAGTTCTGCAGGTCGCCACTGAGGAGTAAGGCGAGGAGGCAAAACGCTTGAATCAAGAGCCGAAAACAACCTACAAAAAAATAAATTTCCAACAATTGTATTTTTGGCAAAACAAAAATGCAGAATTTCTACTTCCTTCTCTTCTCCAACTCCCCTGCAACTTCTTCCAAAGAAATTCCCTTATTAACCAGTAAAACCAAAAGATGATAAAGCAAATCGGCGGTTTCCCAAATTACTTCGGAGTTATCTTTATTTTTTGCAGCATCAATTACTTCAGCAGACTCCTCTTCGATTTTGGCAAGTATTTTGTCCTGCCCTTCTTCGAAGAGTTCTGCAGTATATGAACCCTTAGGCACATCCTTCTTTCTTTGACCAATTACTTCGTAAAGCTCATCAAGGATAATCCAGAGTTTTTCCCTGGTGGCTGGTGGCTGGTGGCTGGTGGCTATGCTTCGATAGAAACAACTACGCTCGCCAGTGTGGCAAGCGACTCCAACCTGCTCAACTAAGACCAAGAGTGTGTCGGCATCGCAGTCGTATTTTATCTCCTTTACATGCTGAACATTACCTGAAGTCTCGCCCTTGCACCAGTACTGCTTACGACTTCTGCTCCAAAACCAGGTGCGACCCGTCTCTAGGGTCTTCTTTATAGACTCCTTGTTCATATAGGCGAGCATCAAAACCTCGTCTGTGCGATAATCTTGAACTATCGCCGGGATTAAACCCTTCTCATCAAATTTAAATTCATCTATCTCCATAAGCTATTCTTCCTTCTTCTCTTCCTTCTCTCTCTTTTCTCTTAGAGATTTATCAATTGTCTTCATAAACATATAACGTGCTCCAAACATTATAGCGATACAAATTACAAAGATAACAATGAGGCCAACTATTGTTTGCATCGTTCCTGCCCCCTTTAAGTAATTAAAGTCTTACGGGAATGCCATTATCTCGCAAATACTCTTTGACTTGTTTTATACTTAACTCACCGAAGTGAAATAAAGATGCCGCAAGCACTGCATCTGCGTCTGCCTCAACTATTACTTCTAAAAAATGCTCGAGTTTACCCGCACCGCCAGAGGCAATAACAGGAATGTTCACCGCGCTGGTAATCGCTTTTGTAAGTCCAATATCGTAACCATCTTTAGTGCCATCTCTGTCCATGCTGGTCAGTAAAATTTCCCCCGCGCCAAGAGACTCGACCTTCTTGGCCCAATCAACAGCATCTAAGCCTGTGGGAGTTCTTCCCCCGTGCGTGTAAACCTCCCACCTATCAGTCGGGAGTGGGAAGTCGGTAGTCGGGAGTTTTTTTCCGGAGGCTGGCGACTGGGAGCTGGAGGCTGCTTTGGCGTCTATTGCAACCACTATGCACTGGTTACCAAACTTGCGGGAGGACTCACGAATGAGGTCCGGATTTTTCACCGCCGCCGTATTCATCGAAATCTTATCAGCGCCACTCTCAAGTACTCTTCGTATATCATCGAGCGTCCTTATCCCTCCACCTATGGTGAAGGGCATAAAAACTTTCTCCGATGTCCTTCTGGCAACATCAAGCATGATATCGCGTTTCTCATGAGAGGCCGTTATGTCCAGAAAAACGAGTTCATCTGCCCCCGCTTTATCGTATGCCGCGGCTAGTTCCACAGGGTCACCTGCATGTCTTAAATTCACAAACTTAACGCCCTTAACAACCTTTCCTTCTTTCATATCAAGACATGGAATTATACGTTTAGCCAGCATTTTCCTCAGCCACCTTTATAGCTTCTTCCAATGTAAATGCCCCCGAGTAAAGAGCTTTTCCGACAATAGCACCCTCGATACCCAAATTTTCGAGTTTTTTTATACTCTTAATGTCCTTGATGCTCGATATCCCTCCGGAAGCAATAATGGGAACATTTGTCTTCTTTGTAATTTCCTTTATACCCTTTATGTTCGGCCCCTGCATTGTTCCGTCGACCAAAATATCGGTATATATAATTCGCGAAACTCCAGCTTTTTCAAGCTCGTTTATTTTATCAATCGCATTTATATCCGTTTCTTCCTTCCATCCGTGAGTAGCAAGATATCCGTTTCTTACATCAAGCCCAACGGCAATCTTTCCATGATATACCGCGCAGGCCTCTGCGAGCAGAGCAGGATTATTTATTAAAGATGTTCCCAAAACGATGCGACTGACTCCGAGATCAAATACTTGTTTTACTGTATACATTCCTCTTATGCCCCCGCCAAACTGTATCGGAACGTTCACACTTTTAATTATTTGCTCGAGCGCAAAAAGATTCTTTGGCTCCCCCGACCCAGCGCCATCTAAATCCACAACATGGATAAATTTCGCTCCCGCTTCTTCCCATTTCTTGGCCGCTTCCACTGGATACTCCGGATAAAGCGTAACTTTATCCATTTGACCCTGATAAAGACGCACGCACCTCCCGGCTTTGATATCAATTGCTGGATAGATTATCATACCGTCCTCCCCCCAAACTCACCTAGTACCTTTAAGCCCAGTTTACTACTTTTCTCCGGGTGAAACTGCGATGCAAAGATATTTTTTTTCCAGATGCTCGAAACAAACTCGATTCCATAATCGGTGGTTGTTGCCACAACACTCTTGTCATCGGGTACAACATGATAAGAGTGAACAAAGTAAAGATAAGAACCCTCGTCTATATCGGTTAAAACGGGGGCATCTTCCGTTTTTTTAATTTGGTTCCACCCCATATGGGGAATCTTAACGCCTGAGGGCAAACTTACAACCCTGCCCGGAATTATGTTGAGTCCCTGCGTTATCCCATGTTCTTCGCTCTGGGTAAATAAAAGATGCAGCCCTAGACATATCCCAAGAAAAGGCTTCCCCTTGGAGATATTTTCTATTATCACCTCTCCGAGACGAGATTTAGAAAGAGCATTTACCGCATCCTTAAAAGCCCCTACTCCGGGTAGCACAATCCCGTCCGCTTTATCTAATATATTCTTATCTGCGGTAATAACTGTTTCAAAACCAACTTTTTCAAACCCTTTTTGAACGCTTCTTAAATTTCCAACCCCGTAATCCACTACTGCAATCATTTCTAGTTTCTTAGCTCCTTAGCAACACAGCTACATTGTTTTTTGATTTCTAGGTCCCCACGTCTCTAGGTTATCAAGTTACTATTAAATCTGCCCTTTTGTTGAGGGCACATCTTCGACTCTAGAATCAACTTGAGTAGCCATATCAATTGCTTTTGCCAATCCTTTAAAAATTGCCTCTATACAATGATGGGCATTTCTCCCAGCTAAAAGCTTTATATGTAAAGTAATGGCAAAATGATTTACCAAGGCATGGAAAAATTCTATTACCAATGATGTATCAAAATTGCCAATGCGCTCAGCAGGAATATCCGCCTCGAAAAAGAGATGCGGACGACCACTTATATCAACCGATATCATCGCAAGTGCCTCATCCATAGGAATCAATGAATAACCGAATCTTTTTATACCCTTTTTATCTTTAAGGCCGATACGAAAAGCCTGACCAAGACAGATACCTACGTCCTCAACAGTATGATGAGCATCAACCTCCAAATCGCCTTTAGCTTGAATCTTTAAATCAAACAGTCCATGCTTGGTCATCAAGTCCAGCATATGGTCAAGAAATGGGATGTCTGTTGAAACATCAGATTTCCCCTGGCCGTCGATTTTGAGCTCAATCTGAATATCAGTCTCCTTGGTTTTCCTCTTAATTGTGCTGCTACGAACCATCATTATCCTCCCTTTTTAATTTATTTATCACGGCAAGAACATCATTTCCGCTTTTAGCAAGAATGTCTACTCCCTCTTCAATGAATCTCTCAGCTTCTTTAATGTTTTGCAATATTATACAAGATAAAAATCTTTCTTTACGGTCAAGTTTCTTAAAATTATTTACGGTTTCAAGGTCATCGGGCGTATCCCCTAGATAAATCCCGACTTCAGTTCCCATTTTACTTGATAGTGTCCGCAACAACCTGGGGTTAGGTTTGCGAATATCTCCATCATCGCTCAATATCCTCTCGGAAGATATAATATCTAAAAGACCTGCTCTTTCGAGAGCAATTTCAGCTTCCTCTCTCGTTCGCCCCGTAATAATTGAAATTCTTGGATAAAATTGCTCTATCAATTTCTTATCTATAAGAACTCTCTCTTTATTGAGCAAACCCTTCTTCTTTATATAAACAGGGTTAAACCCATATAACCTCTCACACCAATCGACTCCAGCATAAAATTCTTGAAAAATCTGTTTAATAAGATTTCTATCCCAGAGGGCTTTTATCCTCTCTTTATCTTTTAAACCAGATAAAGCAACTTTCTCTGCAAACTCAAGCCCTCCCCCAAGTTTTTTAACTTCATCTGTAAAGACCTGTAAGCTTCTTCCGTCTTTGCGCAAAACATCCAAATTATGGCTGGATAAAAAATTTGATTTACCCAAATAAAAAATTACGATGGCGTAGGTCAATTCCCAATCGTTGTTGAATCCGCCAGCAAGCTTAAAAAGCTGGGTCTCCTCGAAAGAAATTAGAGTGGCTTCGCCGGGCCATTTAAGAATTTGTTTAAAGTAAAATTGGGTAGTCTTGCTTATCGCTACCCTGAAAGAAGAAGTGACATTAAGAATTACTCCATCAATATCAAGAACTATACTGTCAATATTTTTAAACTGCTCAAAAGTAAATTCCTTGACCCATAAATTGGGAGCAACCTCAGCATAACCATCAAATATCTCACCCGGCATTGACTATCCCCTTAAGCGTCTTTAAAAATAAGTCATTTTCCTCTTTCGTGCCAACCGTAACTCTTAAATATTCCCTTAAGCGTGGCTCGCCAAAATCTCTGACCAAAATACCTGCTTCTAAAAGCTTTCTCCAAACTGAAAATGCCTCTTTCTCGGTTTTAATTAAAATAAAATTAGCGGCCGACGAGTATGGAGTAACGCCACTCATCTTTTCAAGCTCGCCAAAAACTCTCTTCCGCTCGGCAATTATTTCCTTAACCCGAACTTCTAAGACTTCTCTCTTGCTAAATGCCAGAGCAGCAACCATCTGAGAAAATGCATCACAGTTGTAGGGAAGTTTTACCTTAAGAACATTCTGCACCACGTCAAGCGAGGCAAACATATACCCTATTCTAAGACCAGCCAACGAAAAAGCCTTCGAGAAAGTTCTTAAGACAATCAAGTTCGGAAATTTATCAATAAGGTGAACGACCGTCTGATTGCTAAATTCCGCGTAAGCCTCGTCCACCACAACCAACGCGTTCGTTCCTTTCAAAAAAGACTCTATCTCTTCATTTGAAAGAATATTTCCAGTAGGATTGTTCGGGTTGCACAAAAAAATAAGTGAAGGTTTAAAATCCTTGGCAGCTTCCAAAGCTCTTGGAACATTGATATCAAACAACTCCGTCCTCTCAAGTTCATAAACCTGAGCTCCCGTTGCCCCGGCGATGATATCATACATAGAAAAAGTCGGCCCAAAAGTAAAAATAGATCTATCGCTTCCACCATAGGCAAGGAGCAAGTATTGAATCAACTCATCGGAGCCGTTTCCCAAAATAATATTTTTATCCAAAACACCGTAAGCAGCGGCAATTTCTTTTCTAAGTCCATCAGCCAATGCATCCGGGTAACGGTTGAAGGAAAATTTGTCCAACTCCTCTTTTATCTCGTCAATTAATGACTCTGGCAAATTGAAAGGACTTTCGTTAGCAGAAAGAATTACCTGAGCATTTTCTTTCAAGGGAGAGTAGGATTTGAAATTGTTAAGTTCGGGTCGAGGTCCAATCAAATCAATCATGTCCCTCAACCCTTATCGTAGCCGATCTCGCATGGGCATCAAATCCCTCGGCATTAGCTATGATATTGAGAGCACTGATAACTTTTTCCAACCCCTTACGGGTGAAAGAGAGCACACTCGACCTTTTTATAAAATCATATACTCCAAGCGGTGAATAAAAACGGGCTGTCCCGCTGGTTGGCAGAACATGATTTGAACCCGCAACATAATCTCCAACCGCTTCCGGTGTATAAGCACCAAGGAATATGGCACCGGCATTTTGGATTTCACTGAGTATTTTTCTAGGTTCATCAGTCATTATCTCAAGATGTTCGGGAGCAATAAAATTAACAATCCTTATCGCCATTTCTAGAGAATCGGTTACTAAAATCTTCCCAAAATTTTTTATCGACTCCCTGGCTATGCTTTGTCTTTTTATTAAACCCAGTTCTTCGCCGAGCTGCGTCGCAACATCCTCGGCAAGCTTAAACGAGGTAGCAACTAAGATGGCGGTCGCATCAGGAGCGTGCTCCGCCTGAGCTAGCATATCCGCGACAATATATGTAGGATTTGCTTTTGCATCAGCCAATATAACCACTTCGCTGGGACCGGCTAGCATATCAATATCAACCGCACCGACCACAAGTTTTTTCGCCAATGTAACGTAAATATTTCCCGGGCCCGCAATTTTATAAACTTTTCTTATCGTCTCAGTGCCGTAAGCCATGGCTGCTATCGCTTGTGCTCCCCCAACTCGATAGACCTCAGTTACTCCCACCTCATGGGCAGCAACTAAAGTGTATGGGCTCACCTGACCCTTCTCGTTGGGCGGAACACACATGGCTATTTCGCTTACTCCTGCAACTTTGGCGGGAAGAGCATTCATTAAAACCGAAGAGGGATAGGAAGCCATGCCTCCTGGCACATATATCCCGACACGTTCAATCGGCCTTATCTGTTGCCCCAGCATAATGCCATCTTCCTCGGTTGTAAACCAGGAATCTCTCCTCTGATTTTCGTGGTAAGAAATAATGCGTTCCTTCGCAAATTTTATAGCCGAAACAAATTCATCATCAACTGCGCTAAAAGCTTCCTCAAACTCTTTTTTACTCACTCTGAGTTCATCGGAGTTCAAATTCACCCTATCGAATCTTCTGGTGTACTCCAACAGAGCAGCATTACCTCTATCACGAACACCATCTATTATCTCTTTAACAACATCCAACTTGGACTCATCGAGAATCCGAGGAGGAAGTAACTTTGCCAGGTCTTCATCACTTATAACTGAAGATATTTTCGTTACAGATATCATTTTAACTCCTTCTTTGCTCGCTTCAATTTATCCAAAAATTCGTTAATTTCTTCAAATTTTATCTTGTAACTAACATAGTTGGCAATCAACCGTGCCGAGCATTTTGCAATTTCATCGAGAACGATTAAATTGTTGTCGGCAAGAGTCTTTCCTGTAGAGGAAAGATCGATTATCTCGTCGGCCAAGTCTACCACCGGCGCAAGCTCAACTGAGCCATGTAGCTTAATTATTTCTGCTTGTATCCCTTTCTTCGCGAAATAATCCTCAGCAACTCTTGTGTATTTTGTGGCAACCCTAATGTGTCCAATATGTCTGTAATTCTCTTCGACCTTGTTCTTCTCTTTGGATAGGGCAGCCAAGACAAAGCGGCACTTACCATAATCCAAATCGAGCAATTCAAAAACTTTTTTCTTGGTCTCCATCAAAACATCTTTTCCAACTATTCCAAGATCGGCGGCACCGTATTCAACAAAAGTTGACACATCAAAGGGTCGTGCCAATATATATTCCGTCTTGTCCTCGTCGACGACTAACCGAAGCTTTCTAGAGCCCTCCCTCAGTTTAGAAACATCCATACCCGCTCTATTGAGCAAGCTCAGAGTTTCCTCAAAAAGAGCCCCCTTCGCAAGAGCAATTTTCAAACGACTCATACCAACTCACCCTTAATGGCCGATAAAGAAGAATCCTTCTTAAGATTAGTTTCAAGATCGAGTATCTCTATTCGTTCAGGCGCTTCATCGGCATTTACCACCCACCTAAACTTTCCTTTTTTAGCTAAAGACTCACAAACATCGAGGGTAGATGATTCGAGAATGGTTTCAACACAAAATCCCATATCTCTTATGACTTTTGCCGTCGCTGAAGCTTTTCTAACATCAACAGTTGAGTACAGAAGAACCCTTTTTCCGTTTTTCTTTTTTACGGCTCCTTGCTCATTCAAGCATATATGTAACCTCTCGAGCCCTAATGCAAAACCGCACGCCGGCCTATCGACCCCGAATTCAGAAAGAAGTCGATCGTACCTACCTCCGGCCCCCAGCAAAAATCCAAGATTTGGAATATAGACCTCGAAAATAGCACCTGTGTAATAATCAAAGTTTCGAATGATTCCGAAATCAAAAATGACAAACTTCTCCAAGCCAAATAGCGTCAAGAATTCATATAAATCCGACAAATTCTTTAAAGCTTTGCGAGATTTGGCGTTGGTAGCGTATTTTTTCGCTTTCACAAGAACATCCTCGCGACCTCTAAGAGAGATTATTTCCAAAACTTTGGACTTATCTCTGGAAGACAGGGAGCTCTCTTGGATTACCCTCTCAAGACCTACCAAATTCTTCTCAACTAGAAAGGTCTGTATATTCGCAACCGATTCTTGAGAAATACCTGTTGCTTCGAGGACTCCTCTCAAGAAATCAACCTGCCCCACGCCAACCTGAAAATCATTGAGACCAACCACCCGCAGAGCTTCAAGTAATACACCAAGGACTTCAGCATCTGCAATGGCTCCCTTGCTCCCGATGAGTTCCAAACCCACTTGATAAAACTCACGTTGCTGTCCACGTTGAGGCGGTTCTTCGCGAAAAACATTCGCTGAATAGTAAAGACGTGAAGGGTAGGAACTTTCCATCCGCTGAGAAACAGCTCTGGCAATCGAAGTTGTCATCTCGGAGCGAAGAGCAAGAAGACTTCCGTCACGGTCAAAGAACTTAAACATCTCTTCTTCCATCATCTTTCCGGCTTCACTGGCTAAGTTTTCAAAAAATTCAAACGTAGGAGTTATTATCTCTCGATATCCCCAGCCCTCAAAGACTCCTCTTAGCTTATTTTCAATTTGTCTTCTTTCTTCAGCCTCAGTAGGCATAACATCCCGTAAACCCCGTGGAACTGAAGTAAAAGAATTATTACCTTCCATAATTTATTCCTTTAACATAATAAAGTGTTAATGAAGTGAAATAATACCAAACTTTTACTTGATAGTCAACATCAAAATTTGACTGAGAAAACCCATTAAGTTTTCTTTAATTTTTTTACAAAAACAGCCTCTTCTCCCAGCAATTCTTTGAGCTCGGAAAAGAGCTTCCCACCAATTTTAACACCGTTATTTTTGCCCAATCTCATCGTAGTCACTTTTTTTCCACTAACCACCTGCAAGAAAACCGGGGAAGAGCCCCCCGAATAAGCTCTTAAAACTTCTTTAAGACGCTCAAATAATTTCTTTGTGAAGTTGGTAGATTGTACTTTGATATAAACCGAAGAAATCTCATCGGCAGGGTTGTAATCGATATCCAAGGATTCTATCTCCAAGGCAATGACCTTTACTTCATCCTCTTTTTTATCAATTCTTCCTTTTACACGAACCACCTTGTCTTCTTCAATTAAATCACGGTAGTTCTGGTACATCGACGGAAACACTATGACTTCGACCTGTCCCTCTAAATCCTCAAGACTTACAAAGAGCATAATTCCACCCTTTCGCGTCGTAATGCTTTTAATCTTAGCAATTAATCCGCCAATCCAAACGACGCTTCCGTCTTTCTTTTCCTTAAGTTCACCAAGGGATACGTCAACTTGATTTTTAAGTGCACTTTCTACACTAAAAAGAGGGTGATCGCTAACATATAACCCCAACACCTCTTTTTCGTATGCAAGCAGCTCATCTTTGGGATACTCTTCAATATCTGCTGAAATATCGCAAACCTCTTCCTCTTCACCGTTAAAATCAAAAAGCGTGATTTGGCCCATTTCTTTATCCCTTTGTTTCCTGTGCCCAATCTCAACCGCTTGTTCCATTGTCTCCGTTAGACCCTTTCGAGAAGTTCCACAAAAGTCGAAAGCTCCGCCTTTAATTAAGCCTTCCAAACACCTCTTATTTATTACGCTAAGATCAACTTTTTCACAAAAATCCCAAAGTGATTTAAAAGGATCCCCCTCTTTTCTAGCTTTAACGATAGCCGCCACCGGCCCTTCGCCAACATTCCTTACCGCAGCAAGACCAAACCTTATGGAATCACCAACCGCAGTAAACCCACTAAAACTCTCATTTGCGTCTGGCGGCAAAACCTTAATCCCAAGTTGCCTGCACTCGTTAATATAACGGGGTACTTTATCCTTAGTATGCATTACACTTGTAAGAAGGGCCGCCATGAACTCAACCGGATAGTTTGCCTTAAGATAAGCGGTTTGATAGGCAACCACGGCATAAGCAGTACTGTGAGATTTATTAAAACCGTAACCGGCAAAATGAAGTACCAAATCAAATACTTCTCCCGCCGCTTTATCATCGATTCCCTTTGAGATAGCTCCACCTATAAATTTTTCCCTATGCTCGGCCAAGACTTCTGGCTTTTTCTTGCTCATCGCAACACGCAAGATATCTGCCTCAGCCATACTGAAGCCGGCCATAACATTTGCTATGAGCATTACTTGTTCCTGATAGACGATAATTCCGTAAGTATCTTTCAATATCTCCTCGGTTGTGGGGTGCGGATACTCAACCGGGACGCGCCCATGTTTTCTGTCAACAAAATCTTTTACCATACCGCTACCGAGAGGACCCGGGCGATACAATGCTAACAAACCAACTATATCCTCAAAATTTGTCGGTTGAAGATCTCTAAGAAGATTTCTCATTCCTGAGCTTTCAAGTTGAAACACCCCAACGCTTTCAGCTCTTTGGAGCATTTTGTATGTTTTTTCATCGTCAAGAAGGATACCATCGATATTGATATCCACCCCTCTGGTACGTTTAATAATCTTTAGTGCATTGCCAATTACGGTTAAGGTGCGAAGACCGAGGAAATCCATTTTAAGCAGACCGATTTTTCGTACAGCATCCATATGATATTGGGTTACGGTTTCCGCGTCTCCTTTTTTCTGGATAGGGGTATAGTCGGTCAAGGGACCACGCGAAATTACAACGCCGGCGGCATGAATTGAATCCTGTCTTGCCAAACCCTCTAAAGCTTTTGCGGTCTCTATAATTCTGGCAGCTTCTGCATCAGTTTTACATTCTTCCGCTAAGTCCGGAGATAATTTCAAAGCTTCCTCAATGGTAATTCCGGGAGTTTCCGGAATCAGCTTAGCAATTTTATCAACTTTTCCGTAAGGGATACCAAAAACACGGCCGGCATCTCTAATTGCAGCCCTCGCTGCCATCGTCCCAAAAGTAATAATTTGTGCCACGTTCTCGCTACCGTATTTTTTGCTCACATAGTCAATAACCTCACTTCGCCTTTCAATGCAAAAATCGATATCGATATCGGGCATACTTACTCTTTCGTGGTTCAAGAACCTTTCAAAAAGGAGACCGTGTTTCAAAGGGTCAATATTGGTTATCCCTAAAGCATAAGAAACGATACTTCCCGCAGCACTTCCTCTACCCGGGCCCACTCTAATTCCTCGATCATTGGCAAATTTAACAAAGTCCCACACCACGAGGAAATATCCGGCAAAGCCCATCTTTTTAATTACATTTAGTTCGTGATTTAAGCGTTCTTCAATTTCGGGTGTAATCTCAGCATATCTTCTTCTGATACCTTCCGTGGATAATTTATCAAGGTAAGATTCCAAGGTATATTTATCCGGCACATCGTAGTGAGGAAGAAGTGTTTGATTAAAATCGATTGAAACGTTACATCTTTCAGCAATCTTTATCGTATTTTCAATGGCTTCGGGTATATCTGCAAATATTTTTTTAATTTCTTTTGGCGATTTGAAATAAAATTGATCGCCCTCAAATTTAAGTCTATTTTTATCATCAAGCAAAGCACCCGTTTGAACGCATAGAAGAACATCCTGAGCCATGCTGTCCGATTTTTTAACATAATGAATGTCATTTGTTGCAACCAAAGGAATGTTCAACTCTTTTGAAAATTCCCTCAAAATTTTGTTGACCACTTTCTGCTCTTTAAGACCTTGATCTTGAACCTCTAAGAAAAAGTTTTCTTCGCCAAAAATTTCTTTAAATTCAAGAGCTACCTTTTTTGCTTCGTCTACATTTTCCCTCAATATCAATTTAGCAACTTCTCCCCCTATGCAACCACTTAAAGCTATTAAACCATGGTGATATTCTTTAAGGAGTTCCTTGTCAACGCGAGGTTTATAGTAAAATCCTTCAAGAAAACCAAGAGAAACAAGACGCATCAAATTTCTATAACCTTCGTTGTTTTTCGCTAAAAGAACCAGATGAAAAAAATCATTGTCTTTTCGAAAAGATTTTTCAAATCGACTATTGGGGGCCACATAAACCTCACAACCAACAATTGGTTTAATTCCAACTTCTTTTGCAGCTTCATAAAAATCTATGATGCCATACATGGCTCCGTGGTCGGTCAAAGCTAGTGCGGGCATGCCAAGCTTCTTGGCACAATTAACCAAGTCCGTTATTCTTGCAGCTCCATCCAGAAGTGAATATTCCGAGTGCGTATGTAGATGAACAAAATCAGACACGTCTCAGCCTCCAGCCTCCAGCCCTTAAACCCCAGGTTTTAAGATCCTGGTTTTAACCCTGATAGCTGGTAGCTATTTATTTTTCAGTCTTTTAATAATAAGCTTGTATCCATCCGCTCCATAATTTAGGCATTTCTTTACTCGGCTAATGGTTGCCGTGCTAGCACCAGTTTCATTCGCTATGTCGCTGTAAATCTCCCCTGCCTCTAATTTTCTAGCAACAGCAAACCTCTGCGCCATTGCCTTAATCTCGCCCACCGTACAGATATCCTCAAAAAACTGATAGCATTCTTCGCAATCTTTAAGAAGCAGAATAGCGTCGAACAAACCATTAACAAATTCACTTTTTAGACGCTCCTTGATAGACAATTCAGTACACCCCCAATGTTTACAATAGACCAAAGTAATTTTAACACAGGATTTATTCGTGATATTAAAGTAAGAAAAAATAAATTAATTATTCTCTCTTGAGCTCGAAAACAATAGGGTTGTGGGGGTCCAAGTAACAAGCAACGACTTTATCTTTCTCTTCTCCATCGCTTTACTCCTGAACCTGTGGTTCCCAGGAAAATTCACCACCAAATCTTAAAACAGCGAGAAAAGAAAGTATGGCATGAAGGGTCCGGCAAATATCCTAGGTAGCAATTCTTAATCTAGAATAACCCAATAATCACTAGGTTTAAGTCCATATAAGCAGACACCTTTGTCTTATATTTCCTTAACCACGATTGTGATAGATTTGCCTTCAACTTCCACATCATCTCCAAAGGTCGGAAGAGAGCTTATGAAGTTTTTCTTTACAGCTTATCTCTTGGAGGCTGCGACTTTGTTTCTTAAGGTTCCAATCCCCTCAATCCTTACCTCAACAACATCGTCTACTTGCATTGGGCCGACACCTGGCGGAGTTCCCGTCAGTATTACATCACCCGGGAAAAGAGTCATAACCCTGGAAATGAAGCCCACGAGAAAATAAACACCGAAAATCATATTGGAGGTGTTTGAGGACTGTTTAACTTCCTCATTAAGCAAAAGTTCAATCGAAAGATTTTTGGGATCAATTTCGGTTTCCACGCAGGGTCCAATCGGACAAAAAGTATCAAAACTCTTGGCGCGAGTCCACTGAACATCCTTCTTTTGCAAATCCCTTGCTGTCACATCATTCACACATGTAAACCCAAGAACGTGTTCTTTTGCTTTCTCCAAAGATACATCTTTTATCTTATCCTTAATCACTATCCCAAGTTCAGCCTCATAGTCCACTTGCCTTGACATCACTGGATAGATTATTTTTTCATTCGGTCCGATTAGAGCAGTCGGAGATTTTATGAAAATTATAGGTTCATCGGGGATATCCATTCTTAACTCGTGAGCATGGTCTGCGTAATTTAAACCAACAGCAATAATTTTAGAAGGTTGAACCGGAGCCAAAAGTTCAACCTCACCAAGCATAAACTCATCGCCCGTTATATTGAAATTTTCAAATGGGCTCCCACAGATTCCTAGAATAATATCTTTCTTTAAAACACCATATTGGATTTTTGAGCCAAATGAAAAACGAACAATTTTCAAAAAATCACCCCTTGTAAGTCGGGAGTCTATTAGTCGGTAGTAAGGAGTTTGCGAGTTCGTTTGTTAGCTCGTTGGCTAGTTTGTTGGTTGGTTTGCTTGTTTGCTGGTTAGTTGTTTTTTTCTCTATACTCCATTTGCCACAAACTATCTGCTAATCCTCGCTGTCAACTTTCTTCCGTCCCAAGCCGTGCTCAATGCTGTCTACAAGGGCTCCCCAGCTAGCCTCGATTATATTTTCATGCACGCCAACAGTGCCCCAGGTATTTTCACCATCCGTGGACTCAATTAGTACCCGGACAACCGCCGCCGTTCCTTTTTTGGCATTTATGATTCGCACCTTATAATCAGTTAAGCTTATCTCTTCCAGGGTAGGATATATCCGAGCAATTGCTTTTCTTAATGCTTTATCAAGAGCATTAACCGGGCCGTTCCCTTCAGCAAACTCAACTATTCTTTTATCATCAATCCATATTTTAACGGTGGCTTCCGTTTTTGGATGCCCTTTTCCTGAGCGACTGACCGTTATTTTATAGTCTTCGAGTTTAAAGAGAGGTTTGTACGAACCTATATTCTTTCTCAAAAGTATTTCAAAGGAACCGTCAGCCGTTTCAAAATGATAACCTTGATGTTCAAGTTTCTTCAGTTTTTTTAATATCTTCATGGTTTGCTCAGGCCTACCCGACAAATCCACATCAAATTCTTTCGCTTTATGGACAATGGCAGCCGTACCCGCTTGATCGGAAACCAATACTCTCTGGAGATTTCCAACTAAAACCGGGTCAATATGTTCATAAGCCCCCTTCTGTCTCATGCTCGCGCTAATATGAATGCCGCCTTTGTGGGCAAACGCGCTCTCCCCGACATACGGTTGATGAGGATCCATAACGATATTAGCTATTTCGCTTACATGATGGGATACTTCAGATAAGAGTGGAAGTTTATCTTCGGGAAGACAAGGAATTCCCATCTTTATAACAAGATTGGGGATGATTGACACAAGGTTGGCATTTCCGCAACGCTCACCATAACCATTTATTGTCCCTTGAACCTGAACAACACCAGCCTCAACAGCGGCTAAACTGTTTGCTACAGCACAACCTGAATCATTATGAGCGTGAATACCAAGTGGGGTATCCACGTATTTTTTTACTTCTTTAAATATCTCTTTTATCTGTGTTGGAATTGAACCACCATTACTGTCACACAAAATAATGCAATCAGCACCAGCTTCTTCGGCAGTTTTTATTGTTTTTAGCGCATAGTCAGGATTGCCCCTATATCCATCAAAAAAATGCTCGGCATCAAAAAATACTTCGAGCCCTCGTTTTTTCAAGTATTCGATTGAATCGGCAATCATCTGAAGATTGTATTCCAAAGTAGCAACTAAAACGTGGGTAACGTGAATATCCCAACTTTTTCCGACGAGGCATGCCGTTTCCGTTCCGGCTTTGATAAAGTGCTGAATATTCTTGTCATCTTTTGCTGAAACTCCTTTTCGCCTCGTGCTTCCAAATGCAACCACTTTTGAATTTTTTAAACTAAGCTTTTTAACTCGTTTAAAATACTCAACGTCTTTGGGGTTAGAACCAGGCCAGCCACCTTCAATGTAGTGGACTCCAAGCTCATCAAGTTTCGTAGTTATCTTCAGTTTGTCCTCAACCGAAAGTGACAGCCCCTCTCTTTGGGCCCCGTCACGAAGAGTAGTATCGTATAACTTTACTTCTGGCTTAGCCATCTTAATCACCTTCAAATTCGTACAAAGCTTTAGTGGTAGTTATCTGGTTCCTTAGTTTCTTGGCTACTTGGCTACTTGGTTTCTATGTTACTATGTCGCCGTGTCGCTAGTTTCTTTTGCCCTTTACTCTTTACCTTTTTATCAATCCCTACCTGATCTCTCTACTTAATTTTTGCTGAGTATTGATATGGTAATTTATTGAAATTAATGGTAACTAATTGTAATTTGTTGTAATTAATTTGAATCCCCACTTAATTTCTACTTAATCTCCATCAATTTCTACCTTCTTACTCTTTCCCCTACATTCTTAATTTCTACACAAGCTCCAGCCAGTCTATATATTCTTCTTCTTTACCTTTTATAATTGAGAAAAACTTATCTTGAATTACCTTTGTTATCGGACCAGGCTCACCGATGACTCTTTTATCGACTTCACGAATCGGCACAATCTCCGCAGCAGTACCCGTAAAAAATGCCTCGTCAGCTACGTATAAATCCGAGCGAACGATATTTTCCTCAATAATTGTAAAATCTAAATCAAAAGCAATTTGCATAACCGCATCACGAGTTATCCCTTCAAGAACGCTAGCGGAGGCCGGAGGCGTAATAATTGCCTCATTCTTTACAATAAATATATTCTCACCGGGTCCTTCTGAGACAAAACCTTGATGATCTAACATTAT
>JAUWKI010000019.1 GCA_030614255.1 Actinomycetes bacterium | reverse complement strand
TCATCAGGTACTTTAAAATTAATTGAGACTAATAGTAATTTGTTGTAATTAATGGTAATTTCCACTTAATTTCTATTTAATCTCCCCAATTACCACTTAATTTCTATTTAATCTTTTATCAGCCATCTGCCATCTGCTATCTGCTATTAAAATTCCTTCCCACTGTCCAGCAAAATAGTCACAGGGCCATCATTTATAATTTCCACTTTCATCATGGCTTGGAATTTTCCTTCACTTACATTAATCCCTTCTTTCATCAATCCCTTAATTACATCCTTATAAAAAGTCATTGCTTTATCAGAAGATGCCGCGTTCGAAAAGCTTGGCCGCCTACCTTTTCGACAATCCCCAAGAAGTGTAAATTGCGAAACAACTAAAACACCTCCACCTATATCTTTAACAGACAAGTTTAACTTTCCATCCTCGTCCGAGAAGATTCGCGTGTTCGAAATCTTATCAACCATATAATTTATATCCGAGGAATCATCTTCCTTCGTCACTCCCAATAAAACCACAAGTCCTTGCCCAATAGAAGCAAGGACTTCTCCGTCAACCAAAACTTTTCCTCCGCTAACACGCTGAACTACAGCCCTCAATTCCCCTCCTTAATAATTTATGCTGAGACTCGATAAGCATCGAAAACGCTATCTACCTTCTTAACATTCGCCAAAATGTTTTCCAAGTGAGCCAAGCTACTTATGTCAAAGACGAATCTAAGTATCGCCATATTATCTTTGCCCGTTAAAACCGCTGCAGAACGAATATTTACCCCCAACTCACTTATGGTTGAGCTTACATCCCTCAATAACCTGGTTCTGTCAATTGCCTCAACTTGAATTTCAGCCTGGAAAGTCTCTTTGCCACCCAAATCCCACTCTACATCCATTAATCTGTCGGGATACTTTTTCTTTAAACTCTTCACATTTGAACAGTCCTTGCGGTGAACGGTAATACCTCTTCCCACCGTGATAAAGCCAATTATTCCGTCCATTGGAACGGGGTCACAACATCTTGCCAGACGAATTAGAGCATCTTTCACCCCTTCAATTTTTACTCCAACAGCTGCTCGCCTTGGTTTTTCCTTGAGTCGAGACAGAACCGATTCAAACTCTTCTTCCTTTTCCTCGTCTGCCACTAAGAAATGAAGTATTTTGGTGACTACCTGTCTTGGAGAAACATTTCCCGCGCCTATATTTGTATACAAAAATTCAGCGTCAGAAAAGTTAAAATCCTTTAAGACCGCTTCCATTATATCCACCGAAATAGCACTTAGCCCATATCCCTTCTTACGAAGTTCTTTTTGCAATGCTTCCCGACCAAGATGCTCTGTTCCCTCGCGACTTTCCTTGCTGAACCACTGTCTAATCTTCGTTTTTGCGCGAGGAGTCTTAACCATATTTAGCCAGTCTCTGCTTGGTCCAGCGGCAGTTTTTGAAGTTAAAATTTCAACTATATCGCCATTTTGAAGCTCATATTCAAGCGTAACAATCCTGCCGGCAACCTTAGCGCCTATACAGCTATGGCCAACATCTGTATGAATGTTGTAGGCAAAATCCAAGGGAGTGGAGCCCTTGGGGAGACTTATAACATCACCCTTTGGGGTAAAAATAAAAACCTCCGTCTCAAATAAATCAATCTTCAATGTCTCCAAAAAATCTCTGGAATCCTTGGTTTCGCTTTCCCATTCAATCATCTGACGAAGCCATGTGAGCTTTTCCTCGCCCTTATTCATGCGGGTTCCTTCTTTGTAGTGCCAGTGAGCGGCAATCCCATATTCAGCGGTGCCGTGCATATCATGCGTTCTTATTTGCAATTCTAAAGGACGACCCATCGGACCAATAGCGGTGGTGTGTAGGGAACGGTACATATTAAATTTAGGCATCGCAATATAGTCTCTGAATGTACCTGGAATAGGTTTCCAGAGTGAGTGGATAACTCCCAGGGTTGCATAGCAATCTTTAATTGAATCAACCAATATTCGAAGACCGGACAAATCGTAAATTTCATTAAATTCCTTGCCCCGTCGAATCATCTTTTCATAGATGCTGTAGTAGTGTTTAATTCTTCCGATTATCTCATTTTTAATTTTTACTTTTTTTAACTCGGCAGAGATAATTTCCGATGCCTCTTCGAGATAGACTTCTCTCTTCTTTCTTGTCTCAGACACCATCTTCGTAATCTCGGCATACTTTTTGGGCTCCAGTGTTTTAAAAGAAAGATCCTCCAATTCCCACTTAGTTTTGAAAATTCCCAGTCGATGGGCAAGAGGAGCATAAATATCAAGAGTTTCCCTTGCTTTCTGTTTCTGCTTCTCCAGATTCAAGTGCTGGATTGTCCTCATATTATCCAATCTATCCGCAAGTTTAATGAAGATAACGCGAATATCTTTTGACATCGCGAGTATCATCTTGCGTAAATTCTCGGCTTGTTGTTCTTCCTCGCTCTTGAACTCAATCTGGCTAAGTTTCGTAAGGCCATCAATTAATTCAGCTACTTCCTTGCCAAACTCTTTTTTGATGTCGTCCAAAGAAGTATCGGTATCCTCAACAACATCATGAAGGAGAGCGGCCGCGATACTTGTAGCATCCAATTTAAGCTCAGCTAAGATATTGGCCACACCGAGAGGATGGAAGATATAGTACTCGCCCGACTTGCGATATTGGTCAAGGTGGGCTTTCTTGGCAATAGTGTATGCCCTCTTAACCAAAGTTAAATCGGCTTCCGGTTCATATGTTCTTATCTTTTCGATTAATGCTTTTATTCTCTTTTCCATCGTTTTATAATTTTAACAAATTTTTGCTGGTTAGAGTAGAGAAGAATAAGCCCTTGGGAAAAACAACTGGAAGAAATGTGGCAATCTTATGTGGTCATTGCCGTGCCTACCGCTCGCCATTGAGGGCAGACCGACAGGCGGGCTAGAAGGAACGCGGCAATCTCAGTCCCCGTATAATTACATAAAATACGCGTTATTTCGTAATATACGACGTTCCATATAAGCATAAACTTGCATACTAAAAAAAGTAAACCACCATCAGCCACAGGGCGAATGGCTTTCCTGCTCGCTGGCAGGCTTTTCCTGTCGATTGTCCATGCGCTTGTTATGCCTTAATTTCATTTATTGGCAATATTTGTCTGCCATGTCGAATCGTGATAATGGATATTTGTTTGGTTTCAATACGATAAATGATGCGGTAATTGCCGTAAGTTAGTTCTCTAAATTGACTATCATTAATTTCAGGTACAATCCGGCCGATTTCAGGAGACGATTTTAACTGCTCAACTTTAGAAAATACTGTATCAATCCATTTTTCTGCCGCTGATGGTTTGTCTTGGGCAATATAATCGGCTATTTCCGATGCTCTATCCACAGCAAGAGGAGACCAGATTATTCTCATTTTGTGACTCGCTTTAATAGTTTCTTTTTTGCATCTTTATGGCTGATTCCTGCTCCTTTTTCCAGTTGATTGAGAGAGGTTTGGATATCTGATAGAAGCTCGATTTTCTCTTGCATGGCTTCAAATTCATTTGCACCCAAAAGGACCGCGACGCCTTTCCCATGCTGTGTAATTATCACCGGTCTTTTAGTATCATGAACTTGCTTTATGAAGTTTGCCATGCCATTCCTGACTTCCGACAGAGGCCTGATATCTTGATCGATTTTTAGTTTTTGCATATTGCACCTCATTGAGTATGTATTTTGTACATTATATCGCACACATTATGGTACATGCAAGTGTTGTTTTCGGGTAAGCATAACGCTGGAACTGAGCCGCAATTACCGGCGCATCGCGCCGGTAATTGTCGGTCTCCAGTGATTTGTTAGAGGTTTTTATATTTTCAATAATTAGCACAAACCATCTCAAAATATGCTTTTGGATGAGAACATACAGAGCATATCTTTGGTGCTTCAATTCCTTCATGGATATGTCCACAGTTTCTACATTTCCAGCTAACTTTTTTATCTTGTTTAAAAACGCTATCGTCTTCAATGTTCTTAAGTAGTTTTCTATACCGAGCTTCATGCTCCTTTTCTATTTTTGCGATACCCTCAAACATTTCGGCGATTTCTTCAAATCCTTCCTCACGAGCGTCCTTCGCCATTTGTGGATACATCTCAGTCCATTCAGAATTTTCTCCATCTGCAGCAGCTTTTAGATTTTCAATTGAATTTCCTAAGGCACCCAATTTTTTGAAATGCAGTTTTGCATGTTCTTTTTCGTTTTCTGCAGTTTCAAGAAATAATGCAGCTATTTGTTCATACCCTTCTTTTTTAGCAACAGATGCAAAATAGGTATATTTGTTTCTTGCCTGTGACTCTCCTGCAAATGCTTCTAATAAGTTGTTTTCTGTCTTTGTTCCTTTTAAATTTTTCATTTGTTCTCCTTATTTTTATTCTTGCCTCTAACTTATTAATATACCGAATTCCACAATCTACAGTTAAAATTCAAGTCAAAATAGAGTTTCCCTTCAAAAATTCCCCAAAATCGCATGTAAATACTCTATAAAATCTACAAATGTCGTCCAGGGGACGATTATCCTTTGGATAATTCCATAAAATATGTTGTATTTTGTAATATACGGCGTTCCATATAAACATGAATTAAAAACAGCCCCTAGCCTCCAAGAAAAAAGCTTTTTATTAATTTTACTTTTTTAAAACCCAAGTGGGTTGGGTAGACAGCGACATATGAGCACGACGTTAAACGAAGGAGGTTCGAACATCTGCGGCAAATTGCGTGCCCGAAGGGTAAATAGCGATTTCGCAATGAGAGAGCCGACTGAGTAGGCTCGCGCCGTGCCTACCGCCGTGCCTACCGTCAGGCAGGGCAGGCAGGCAATCCGGAGCTGTTCCCGACCCACAAAAAAAATAAATTCTTAGGACGAACAAGAAAATGAACAAATCAAAATCCCAAAAAATTGCTTCGTTTTAAAACATATCATCAGATCAGTACCTGATACACCTGCCGGCAGGCAGGCCGATTAAACCGGTGGTTTATAACACTAACCTTCCAACCAATCCTTTGGATAAATTGGCTGGTTTATCATGGCAAGCAAATCTTCCGAGTGGCTATTTATAACCCACTTTTTAAAGTCACCAAATAACGCTTTTTCGTCTTGCCCTTCTTCGTATCTGGTTGAATCAGAAAGCGACAGCTTTCCCCCTAAATCACACAGTTTGATTCGCCTCGATAGACCACTCCCGGAAACCTCGACTAAACCCAGCTCTTTAAATATTTTAAGACCGGCGGATACACCCTTCTCGTTTAAGAAGGTTCTTCCAAAAAGTTCAACCTCGCTTAGTATGTCTTTATTGGTAAATTCAAATTCCTCGGGCGACCCTTTTGAAATGTTTTTTAATGCCCGGTAAAGCCCAATTAACTCTTTTCTGGAGGGAGCCATAGATTCAAGGATTAATCTGTTTATTTTAGCATCCTTCTCACCAAACAAAATGTGGATATTCGATACTTCGTCGTCTCTGCCTGCCCGGCCACTCTGCTGATTGTAAGTTATAAAACTAAAAGGCATGTGATAAAGAAAGATGTTGCGTATATCCGGTATATTTACCCCTTCGCCAAAGGCGCTTGTGGATACCACCGTTAAGAAATCGCCGCTTCTAAACCCTTCTTCAACTTCACACCTCGAGCTCGAATCCATACCCGCGTTATAATAGACAATTCTATTTCTCAGATGAGGCATAGATTCTCTAAGCGCCGAGGCAATTTTGACGCTCTGTTCCCTGCTGTTCACATAGATAATCGACTTCTCTTGTTGAGCTATGACATCTTTTATATAAAGGTCTTTTTTTCTTATCCCTCGCTTATCGATTAATCTCAAATTTTTCCTCACGCTCGGATCGATGACGACTCTTTCTATCCCCAGTATTTTATGTATAGTTGGGGCAACCGTCTCTCCAGCCGTGGCGGTTATGGCAAGAACCAGCGGGTTCCCCATCGAAGCTATAACCTCATTCAGCCGGCCGTAGAGAGGCCGATGAAGCTGAGAGGACGTGCTTACATGATGACACTCATCAACCACCAAAAAACCTATCCTCTTCTTTAATTTATTGAACTCAAGCTTGTTGTGATAGATAAACTCCGGCGTGGTCAAAACAACGTGAGCTTCTCCCGAAGCAAGCGCGGTAAAGATGCTTTCCCTTTCATCAAAGTCTACATCTCCCGAAAGGTGAACGACGTTTAAACCAATTTCACTAAAAACGTGCTTTAAGTAACAGTGTTGGTCATTTATGAGAGACCTTAAAGGATATAAAATAACTGAAATTTTGTTATCTTTGATGGCTTCAATGGCAGAAAAGATATGAAATATTGCCGACTTTCCTCTGCCCGTGCCCATAATCGTCAAACAATTTTTTCCTTGTAAAAGATTTCCAAGCGCTTCTTTCTGCTTTTCGCGCAATTTATTTCCATTTAAAAATCTTTTGGCAAGCTCGTTTACAAGCTTTGGTTTATCGAGATTTTTGAGTTCTTTGGGCACTAATGATACAGCTCCCTGCTCGATAGCCCCGTCAATCTTCTTCTTTTTGACCAGAATATTTACGCCAAGATGCCGCCCCGCCCTGTCTGCCGGTAGGCAGGGCGGCAGGCACGGTTTATCCGTCTCTTTTCCGGTAACTTCGGTAACTTTTACTTTGTATTCGCAACCCGAATCCATAACGGGAGCAAGATGTTTAGCCATTGCCGCTTTTATATAGCCCAGATTATTTCCGTTCTCATCATCTATACGAATTGCGTTTTCATCATGCGGATTGTCCGGTTCACGTATTAAGTCCAAGCGAGTTCCGGCTTCAAGGTTAACCAAAATATCCTGGCGTCCATCGAAAGTAACCCCGGCAATCTTGGAGTAGAAAGAATCCGCGTCACCGATATTTTTATATTCCTCATCCTTGATAATCTCAAAGGCATCAATGAACAGCTTTTCGACAAAATCGTCCCTGCCCCCAATGGTGGGCGGTTTTGTCAGCTCCTCAGGAATTTTCAAATCTACCAGCTTTAACTGCAACTCTTCCCGGCCGTTCCACTTATTTTTGTCGAGCGTGAATGCTAAATCAGCGATTGTTGGCTGATGGTTTTTTTCAAAATTGTCAAGAAGATGATTGTCCTTTGGACAATCCTTTGGATAATTAAACCCAATTCCTGAGATGTTTTTCCCATCCCCTGAAACCGAAAACTTCAAATGCTTTCCATCCCCAACATAACTCAAATTGTTTAACAAGGTATTTTTTAAAGATAAAACCGGTGTCGGATTTCCGATTCCAAAAGGAGAAAGCAGTTCAATCTCTTTTAACAAGGTTTCGTTAACTTGAGAAATATTTAAATCTAAGTCTATTGACAACTTGGGAATTAAATCAGATTCATCAAGCATTTCGTCCGCTATTTGATTTATCCTCTCGCGAAAGACATCCAGAGAAGCTAGGGGGAGAGAAAGACCGGCAGCACAAGCGTGACCACCATAGCGCTCCAAAATTTCATCACATTGAGATAAAGCATCAAAAAGATGAAACCCCGGGATGCTTCGAGCCGAGCCGCTGGCTTTCTTGTCTTTTACTGTAAAGATAAATACGGGACGAAAATACTTACTGACAAGTCGTGAGGCAACGATTCCCTTAACCCCTTCGTGCCATTCCTCGGATGCCACCACTATAACTTTTTCCTTTTCCAAATCTATCTCTTTTTCAACCTTTTCGAGAGCTTGGTTTAAAATCTTTTCCTCAAGATTTTGTCTTTCTTTATTCTTTTCATCCAGCTTCTTTGCAATTTTTTTGGCAACCTCAACTTCATCCGTCAGCAGCAACTCAACACACTTGCTTGCGTTCATCATGCGGCCTCCGACGTTCAGACGAGGGGCCAGCCAATAACCAACCTGTCCGGCTGTAATCTCTTTATCATTTAGCCCTGAGACCTCTTTTAAAGCTATCAACCCCGGTCTCTTTGTTTTGTTTAAAACCTTGAGACCCTCTTTTACAATCACTCTATTTTCTTTACGTAAAGGAACCATGTCAGCAATGGTTCCAAGGGCAACTAAATCCAGATAGCTATCAAGTTTTATGTCAGCATCCAGGTCTTCGCACAACGCTTGGACGAGTTTAAAAGCAACACCCACACCTGCAAGCTCAGTGTAAGGATATAAGCAGGCATCTTGCTTGGGATTTATCACCGAAAGGGCTCTGGGAATACTTTTCCCAGGCAGGTGATGATCGGTTACGATAACATCTAAACCAATCCTTGAAGCATAATCGACTTCCTTCCTAGCTGTAATGCCACAATCCACAGTTATAATCAAAGAAGAACCGGCTTCTTTCAGCTTTTTTAAAGCCGATTTGTTTAATCCGTATCCCTCGTCAAATCGACTAGGGATATAAAAATTGACATCCGCACCCAGTTTTTTTAGCACCGAAACCATGAGAGCTGTACTTGTAATTCCGTCAACATCAAAATCTCCGTAAATGGTTACTTTTTCGCCGCTTGAAATAGCTTCTTTTATTCGATTTACCCCAAGTGGCACACCGGACATTAAAAAGGGGCTATTAAGGTGGCTCAGGGAAGGATATAGAAATAATTTCGCTTCTTCAGAAGTGGTAATATTTCGATTTACAAGAAGACCAGCGACTATCTTGGAGATACCCAAGGCGTTGAAGAGTAAATTGCAATCCTCGGGCTGAGGATTTGAGATTTTCCATATTTTACTACTAGAATATGAGGATTTGCTCAGCGGCACCTGCTCACTCCAACAAAAAATTAATCTGTATTTTTTGGCTCTCTCTCTTTTGAACTTTGAACTTTCTTCCTTAATTCCTTTTCTTTTTGTTTCAAGCGTCTCCTCATTCTAAAAATACTTTCCATACTTGTAAGCATACCCAAAATAGCTCCTACTAAAACTGAAACGACAATTACTAAAGCCAGGGGTACATTAGCCCTTCCAAGCAAATAAGAGATGGGAATAATAGTTGCATTTTGAATGGTAAATAACGTGATGCAAAGCACTAAAATCAAAATAAGGATTAGAATCCACTGCATTTTAACTTCTCCGGTTTAAGACCTTCTGGACCTGGAAATCAAAAATTAACCAAGTTTCAAGAAAATTGTGTAAATAAAACAGCTCCAAAAATATTGTATCCAGCGCTTGTTATGAGTAAGACCAAACTCATAATGATTGCCAAAAAACCACTTACACATTTTTATCATACCATCAATATCAGGTATTCAACAATTAGGATTTTTGGGGATGGTACCTCGGTTCACGCTCTTTCCAGAGACCAAGAAGAGGACTTGCGACAAATATTGAAGAGTATGTTCCGGCAATTAATCCTACGGTGATAACCAGCGCAAAGTCTTTTAAAGTTTCTCCCCCAAATATTAAAAGGCATATAACCGGTATTACCGAAGTGAGCGAGGTATTTATGGACCTCATTAAAATTTGATTTACGGATTCGTTAACCATATCAAGATATCTTTTTCTACCCAAATATTTTGTGTTCTCCCGAATTCTGTGAAAAACAACAATCGTATCGTAGAGAGAATATCCAAGAATAGTGAGAAGGCCCGCTATCATATTGGGACTTAGCTCCCTACCCACCAAGGAATAGACACCAACCGTAATTATAATATCGTGGAGAAGAGCGGTAACCGCCGAAAACGCCATTTTGTATTCGAAGCGCAAACTTATATAGATTAAAATCGTTATAAGTGATGCCGCGAGAGCAAGAAGTGCACCCCGAGTTACCTGCGTTCCCCAGCCCGGACCGACATCCTGAATATAACGAATCTCCTCTATTCTAAATTTTTTCTCCAAATCCTCTAGAATCAATTTCTGTGTCCCTTGATCAATTCTTGAAGAGCGAATCAGAAACTCATTGCCATCCGCATGTTGTATGACGCTATCTTCCAATTTATATTTCTGGAGAACATTACGTACTTCCGAGACTGTAGTCTCCTTTTCAAACACAAGGTCAAAAAGTGTGCCTCCTTTAAAATCTATGCCAGGTTTAATCCCAAAAATCGCAAGCGCAGCAAAGCTTAATATTATCAAGATACTGGATAAAATAGACCAAACTTTTCTTCGCCCCATTATGTTTAGCTTCATTATCTTGCCTCCCTTTTTACCCTAATAAGCATGGGGCTACTAAAAAACTTAAACTGGGCCATTAAGATAAGCATGGGACGAGTAAAGAAAAATGCTGTAAATAAATCTATGAATACTCCCATGATTAAAGTAAAGGCAAATCCACGGACGGGCCCAACTGCCAGAAAATAAAGAAAAATTACCGCTACTAACGTTACAACGTCCGCATCAAGCATAGTCTTAATTGCGTGACTAAAACCGGTTTCGGCAGCCATGCGTACCGTTTTGCCGTCCTTCACTTCCTCTTTAAACCTTTCAAAAATAACGATGCTGGAGTCCGCTGCCAGACCTATGCTTAGAATAATTCCGGCGATACCGGGGAGAGTTAAAGTCCACATATAAGACTTTCCGATGATGGTAATCAAACCCCAAAATAAGGTGCCGAATACAACTAGCGCAAGCGTTGTGATAACACCTAACCCTCTGTAATAAATAATCATATATAACGCGACTAACATTAAACCAATAATTCCAGCAATCAATCCAGCTCTTAAGGAATCTCTTCCAAGTGTGGGCCCAACAACTCTATTCTCAGAGATTTCAAGATTTACAGGAAGCGCCCCTGTTTGGAGAACGAGCGCGAGATCCTTAGCTTCTTCAACTGTGAAACTTCCGGTTATTTCCGCACTCCCCCCGGATATTTTTGCTTGAACTGTTGGGGCTGACATTATGGCACCATCCAACACAATGGCCAGTTGTTGGCCAATCATTTCTCCTGTTACCTCCTCAAACTTCTTTGCCCCTTCAGCCGTAAACTTCATTTCAACCTTTGCGTTATTAAACTCGTCAAATCCAACGGAAGCATCAGAAAGTGCCTTTCCGGTCATTAGCGTCGGGCCAAGCATTATCTTATCTTCTTCTTGGGAAACAACAGGTTTAAATTCCAAGAGAGCGGTTTTTCCAATAATGTCTAAAGCTTTTTGCGGATCTTCTATCCCCGGAAGCTGAACCAAGATATTGTGTGTTCCTTGCCTTTGAATCTGTGGCTCAGACACTCCAAGCTTATCAACTCTCTCCCGAATGATAAGCATAGCTTGCTCCATAGACTCTTCGTTAATGGGGGCCTCTTTGGTTCCTTTCGCGGTAAGCAAAACACTTAAACCGCCCCTTAAATCCAGACCTAACTTGGTCGACTCGGCAGGTGGAATAATAGAATAAATTGAGATTCCAATTAGTATAAAGACAAAAAGTAATGAAAGTATGTTTTTAGTTCTTGAACGCAAACTATATTCCCCCTAACTATAAAAGTTGTACATCATTTATTACCAAACCAAATTGACAGTTTAATATTTCAGCCGCTTTTCTACACATGACCATACGAGTTAAAAATATCTCGAAATACTCCATTACCTTGCTTATGCTCGTATCAATCTGAATTTCAAGAAAAATTGTCCTTTTTTCGCTATCCACCCGCAAAAAAGATTTTTGCGCGGCATAATTTACTCTATCGTGAATATCGTTGCTTTTGCGCGCCGCCTCTTTGTTTTTCTGTCGCACCCTGCTGCGATGAACATCCGCTTTGTCGGCTATGACTAAAGCTGCCGCTATGGGGTGAGTTGCCCAGCCGTATTCTTCTTCATGATTCCCTATTGCATTCATAACTAACACAATTTCTTCTTCGGGCATACCCATTTTTTCAAGTATATCTTTTGTTAAAAGAGCTGCCGAAACACCATGACCCTGACGACTGATAGCATTTCCGATATCATGCAAATATCCTGCTATAGCTCCGAGTTCAGCTTCTCTTTCCAGGTAGTCAAGACGTTGAAGGATGTTGTGAGTTATATGGGCAACCAAATCGGCATGCCTGGCACCATGTTCAGTATAACCAATGGCACCTATAAATCGATCGGCCATTTCTAGATATACAACAACCGTTTTGTTTTTCTTCAATTCATCTAAAGTTATTCTATTTTCCATAAGTTTATCTTGTGATGGCATAAGCTAAAAGGTAGCAAAAACTAAGGAATT
This sequence comes from Actinomycetes bacterium, assembly GCA_030614255.1. GTDB lineage: Bacteria > Actinomycetota > Aquicultoria > UBA3085 > Oleimmundimicrobiaceae > JAUSCH01. The sequence goes on along the minus strand of JAUWKI010000019.1, from coordinate 11,827 downwards.
CGGCAAGAAATATTATTCTCTTCGGGCAACTGAGCCCTTTGTGACCTTGACTACAACTTTATCGGCAATTTCTAAAGAGATGATATCATCCGTAATAGATTTTATAACTCCGCAGATTCCGCCAACAGTGACTATCCTATCCCCTGCCTTCAATTCAGAGATAAGCTGTCTGTGCTGTTTCGCCCTTAACTGCTGGGGGCGAATCAATAAAAGATAGAAAATTGCGATGAGAAAAACGATGTAGACAAAAGAAATTGTAGATGATGACAAATCAATCACTCCTCCTAACTAAAGATACTTGTAAATATTTTTCTTCAACAATCTTGAGCAAATCCCTTTATTTGATACTTAATTTCGGTACTGTTTCTCAAACGAAGCTTTAAAGTTCAAAAATGAATCTTTTTGTATTGCAACTCTGGCTTCACTCATTAAATTGAAAATAAAATGAAGATTATGCCATGTTAATAACCTCAAGGTCAAAATTTCACCCACCTTGAAGAGGTGTCTGAGGTATGCTCTCGAGAAATTCTTACAGACAAAACAATTGCAATTGGAATCCAGTGGTCCAAAATCTCTCTCATGAGAAGCATTTTTTATATTAAGTTTCCCGGTCGAAATGAATACTGTTCCGTTTCGAGCAACACGGGTTGGCAACGCGCAATCGAACATATCTATACCCAGGCCTATCGCCTCCAATATACTCGTTGGATTACCGACCCCCATTAGATAACGCGGTTTATCCTCTGGCAAATAGGAGACGGTATCCTCAAGAACATCAAACATAATATCATGTGGCTCCCCTACGCTGAAACCACCGATACCATATCCGGGGAAATCTATCTCAACAGTATTTTGGGCACTGTATTTCCTTAAATCATTATGAATTCCACCTTGAATTATACCAAAAAGTGCTTGTTTCCCGGATTGATGACTTTTTTTACAACGCTTTGCCCATTGTAAACTACGCTCAACAGCTTCTTTTACATGTTTATGTTCTGCGGGATAAGGAGGGCATTCATCTAAAACCATAATGATGTCCGCACCTATATCGTTTTGAATTTTTACTGCCATCTCGGGAGTTAGAAAATGAGAGGAGCCATCAATTATAGACTTAAAATTAACCCCCTCGTCAGTTACCTTTAAAGTCGCACCCAGACTAAAAACCTGAAATCCTCCGCTGTCAGTAAGTGTTGGCCCGTCCCAGTTCATAAACTTATGTAAGCCACCTGCCTCTTTTATGAGTTCATGCCCGGGCCGAAGATAAAGATGGTACGCATTGGATAAAATTATTTGAGCTCCAATTTCCTTTAGCTCATCGGGCGACATTGTTTTTACCACCGCTCGCGTTCCAACCGGCATAAAGACCGGGGTATCAATCACACCGTGAGCGGTAACTATCTTACCGACTCTCGCGCCACATTTTTTATCCTTATGTTTCAACTCAAAATCGAAAGCCATATAACCTCCACTAAGTCGTGAGTCGTTAGTAAGGAGTCGGGAGTGATTAATTAAAAAATGAAAATGAAAATATAAAAACGACCTGCCTGCCGGTAGGCACGGTATAGAAAAATTAAAAATTTTAAAACTAAACCACAAAAGATAAAATTCTTAAAAAGAGTATCCCAGGCACTGATCTTACGATAAAAACTTTTTTAATTCTTAATTATCATTCTCCATTCTTCATTCTCCATTCTTCATTTCTTCTACACCTTTACTCTTAAATAATGAGCATCGCGTCCCCAAAACTAAAAAATCTGTATCGTTTATCGATTGCTTCCTGGTAAGCTCTTATCGTCAAATCGCGTCCGGCAAAAGCCGAAACAAGCATAAGCAGGGTGGATTTGGGAAGATGAAAATTTGTTATCAAAGCATCCGCTATTTTAAATTCATATCCCGGATATACAAATAAATCTGTGATACCTTCTCCCGGCTTAACCAGACACTTTCTCTCTTGGTTCTCATTCTCTAATTTTCGACAATTTACCGCAACTGTCTCAAGCACTCTAACCGAAGTAGTCCCTACGGCAACCACTCTTTTCCCTTCTAAGATAGTCTTATTTATTATGTCCGCGGATTCCTTGGTTAGCTTAAACCGCTCGTTATGAATCTCATGCTCCTCAATATTTTCGGTCTTTACCGGACGAAATGTATCCAAACCTACTTCTAATGTTATAGTAGCAAATCGAACTCCTTGTCCTTCAATTTTTTTGATTAAACTTGGGGTAAAATGCAGACCGGCGGTAGGAGCTGCCACCGATTTTTCTTCCCTGGAATAAACCGTTTGATAACGCTCCGGTTCTTTTAAAGAACGATGCACATAAGGAGGAAGAGGAAGTTCGCCAATCTTTTTTAAAATATCCCTGAAGTTTCCTTCATATTCAAAACGGACGATACGTTTACCGCCGGAGAGACGTTCTCCAATATTCCCAACTAAAACTCCATCTCCAAATATAATTTTTGTACCCGGTTGAAGACGGCGCCCCGGCTTGACTAACGCCTCCCAACAGCTTTCTTCTAATTCCGAAAGAAGAAAGACCTCCGCTTTGCCACCGGTTTTGTCCTTTAAACCCTTGAGCCGAGCCGGAAGAACGCGAGTATCGTTTATGACAAAACAATCACCCGCTTCAAAAAATCCGGGGAGGCATTTAAAAATCTTATGTTCGATTTCATTTGTGTCCCTACTAATAACCATAAGACAGGAGCTGTCTCTAGGTTCAACCGGCTCCTGGGCTATTAATTCAGGGGGTAATTGATAATCAAAATCTGAGGTTTTCATAAATCACCGTCTTAAGAAAAAAAGGATAAGATTAATGGCTGCAGTTAAAATAAGACTGATAACTATGCAGGTTACTATCGGGAAGTGAAAACTAAAATCACCTTTTTTATAGAATATATCGCCGGGAAAACCTTTGAAACCGACTCTTCCGGCAAGACAAAAAAGACCACCTATGATAAAAAGCACGATTGCAAATACCAGTATTATTTTGCCCAATGCTTCAAAGTTCATGCGCAACTCCTATAAGTTACCAGCTGTCAGCTGCGAGACTGTTGAATTTTGTCATTGCCGTGCCTGCCGGCAGGCAGGTAAAACTATATAGAAAAATTTAAAACTGAAGACTTTATTAATTTTTAATTATAGTTTTTACTTTTTCATTCTCCATTTTTCATTTCTTTTTACCATAACGCTCCCATTCACTAAACAAACACCCACAATACTTCTGCATATATAAATCAATCTCTTCTGCTTTTACGTGGCTTTTCTTAAAACCTTCTCTAAAATTTTCAAACAAAAAATTAACACCGACTTTCTGGGCGACTTCATTCCCAGTTTCTTTTATTAGCTCAAGCGATTGATAGGGGCTTATGGTTAACGTCGTCGTAAACGCATTAAAACCGTTCATCTTAGCTATTTCGGCAGTTTTTCTCAAACGCAAATTATAACAGATGGAACATCTTTCGTCCTCGTGAAAAACAACTCTTCGAAAATATTCCTCAAGTTCATATTCGCCGACAATCAAAGGAACGCTCAACTCCTCGCAACATTTCCGGACAGATTTTAATCTCTCTTTATATTCCTTGAATGGATGAATGTTGGGGTTATAGAAAAAACAGGTTACTTCATGACCTTCTTTAATCAATTTCTCATAAGGATATATGAGACAAGGCCCGCAACACGCATGTATAAGAATTTTTGCCATATTCTACTCCTGTATGACCGTCGCCGTGTCATAGTTTGTCAATCTTCTGAAAGCATGCAGTTTTTCTTCCCGACCAATTTTAGCATGCGAAATTGCGGCTCTCAAAACCTCTATCGATTTATCGTATGTATCTCGGTCAACCGGATAAGGATGTCCGTCTTTCCCGCCGTGAGCAAAGCTGTAACGAACGGGGTCCTTAAAACTGGGCTTAACTCCATAAACAAGCTCAGATATTAAACTCAATGCTCTGATAGTCTTTGCCCCAACCCCCGGCATTGCAAGAAGCGTCTTAAAATTCTCAGGCTGTCTTTCATATGTCTTAAGAAAAATTTTCTCAATTCTATCGGGGTTTATGTCGCCAACTCGCACCGAATGATAAGCAGGAAGTTCAAGTGTCTGGATCTTTTTTAATTCCTTGATGAGAAGACTCGGTTTTTCTCTGGAAAGCGAAGCCGTAACTTCCCTTGCCTCCTTACTCTCCTTAGCTACCAAATTCAAAGAGGATCTCTTTTTATCACAACATATCGCGGAGTGGGGCTCGTTGACAAAATCCTCAACCTTCTCACCCAGCCAGTGATATCTTCTCGCATATTTATTTACCTCGTTCATGCCCTGTTGAACCACGGCCCATGAACCTTCCTTGGTAAAAATGAAACAGTGATGATAGAGTTGATATCCATCCTGGAGTGCATTGTTATCGACTTTGGCAGTAATCTTGCTCGTGGATACAAGGAGTGCGGAATCAATCGCAAGAGATCCTTCAACTTTTTCTATTTCGCTTGGGGTCTTGCGAGAAGTCGCTCCTTTGCCGCCAGCAACAAACAGTCCCAAGTCGGGCTCAATGCCCTTTATTCCTTCTTTTAACGCACCACATGCAGTAGTAGTTACCCCGGAGCTGTGCCAGTCAAAACCGAGGACACAGCCGAAAGCTTGAAACCAAAAAGGGTCTGAGAGCTTTCTAAGCATTTCCTCAGGCCCAAATTCGGTAACAATTACAATGGCTATCTCTCTCGCCAGCTTTGTCATTCTAGAAAAGAGCCACCTAGGGGCTTTGCCCCCATGAAGTGGCAGATTAGCAATACCTGTGCGCATAAAAATCACTTCTTAAACTGGATTTAAATTTAGTTTAGCACAGTTAGTTGTTAAAAATGCTGTTAAGATTTTATGCTGAAATGTAAAATGCAGGATTTGCAACCTTTACAAATTTGTTTCTTTAATTCAAAAGATATGTTCTCACCAAATTCTGAAGCCCAGACTGAGTACTCCGTATTACAAACAAGGGTCCCGACTTTTTCAGAAAGTTTTTCTCTCCCCAATTTAATCATTGCATTGTGCCAAGGACATTCACTGATGTTAACTGTAAAAATCTTACCTGCGCTATCTTTTTCGGCTTCAAACTTAAATCCCTCAAGGGAAAGTCTTGTCGTAAGACATTCAAACAGCGCATCCATTCCGTTTTCCATTTTTCCCATGGATTTAAGCATGCGGGCCTGTATTTTTGGCAAAACCTTCCAGACTTCATTGTCAATGTCCAATGCCACATCGAACCCGTATTTATCCTCAACTTTCATAAACCAGAGTCCATCCGCAGCAGCGTAACTGCGGTGAAAATATTGTTTAATCTGCTCATTGCTTAACTTAATCATCTTTAACCCTACCGTTAGAGTAATTAAAATCACCGGCTATTTATCTCAAACCTCTTTTTGATATTCAAAATAAGAGAAAGTGACTATATAAACCAAGATTAAAATCACCGGGATAAAAATAAAAAATACCGCACATTTCTCAAAGACTGCTCCGAAAAGAGCAAAAACACCAATGATTTTAAAAAGTTTCCCGCCGAGCTTATTGGTTCTCTCCCAAACTCTTTCACTACTCAATGTCCAGGGTGTTCTAATTCCTATAAACCAATTCTTTTTTGTATTCTCACAAAGAACTCCCGTGTAGAAAAAGAGCAATCCTAAACTTATCGGTAAAAAAATATTAGGACTTATTTCAATTCCAAGATTCCAGAGGATTGTTTGAATGTATAAAGAAAGCATGAACACGAAAAATAGGATAACAAACCAATTATAGTATTTCCTAAACTTTTCTATATTCTCCTTTAATGGGTCTATTTTGGGAATAATGATGAAAAGTAAGGCAAGCCCGATATTTATAAACGGCATCAAAAATAATCCCAAAAATTTTGACATATACCCGTCCACTTCTCCTTGAGCATTCCAATGAGAAGCCATTTGCGACGGCATTTGAGGATAGAAATAGATTCCGATGACGAAAGAAATTAGAACCAGTCCGAAAACAGTTATTATAGTTTTCTTTGTGTTCATGTTTTCTCCCGTCTTCTACAACGTCTCACTACCTGGCAAACAAGAAAATGAAGGAACCAATCTACGATAGTTTTTTAAACTTCTCAACATATTCAGAAATTTCAATCATCGGTGGCCTCATAGTATCCTCAATCTCTTTAACATCAAGATAAAAATTATTGGGGTCGTGATGAATGAGTTTCATTGATTTATTCATCTCTTGAAGCAAATAAACTTTATTTTTCTTCTCAAGCCATTCGATAACCACCTGAATGATTGCAAAAGACATCTTGCTTAGGGCTGAGAGACTTTGATTTCTATGAATCCGTTCAACTAAATCAACTTGTCCAAAAACCGATAAGCCAAATTTCTCTAAAATATTTATTAAAAGACCTATCTCGACACCATATCCAGTGTAAAAACCGACTTGTTCAAGCACCTCTCTTCTCCCAGCGTATTCGCCTGAAAGAGGTTGCACAAGACCGGATAACTCCGGGAAGAAGAGATTTATAAGAGGTCTCGCTGTAAGTTCGGTAACTCTTCCGCCACCTGTTCCTCTCAACGTGTCCCCCACTTTAAGAGGACGTCTATAAAACCCTTTCACATATTTTATCCTCGGATATTTAAGCAGGGGCCCAACTAAACCATATACAAAATTTGGGGTAATATTTTTGATATCTGTGTCTATCCAAACGATGATGTCACCGTTTAAAACATAAAGACTTTTCCAGAGCGCCTCACCCTTTCCCTTCTTCGTGCCTTGAGACGGTAAAATCTCATTATCAATATAGACAGGGATTTCCAAATCACGAGCAATTTCTTGAGTTCCATCAGTTGAATTGCTATCTATCAAAGCAATTTCATCAAGAAGCGGGTATTTATCGTAGAGTTCGCTTTTTATGGTACTCAGTATCTTGCCAACAGTCTCGCCTTCATTTAAGGTTGGCAAGCCCAAGCTTACGGTCAGTCCCCGTTTTTTCTTAAATTCTACTAGTTTAGCAATGTCCGAGAACTCATCAGCATGAAATGTGTTTTCCGCAAACCATCTGTCAACAATTTCAGAGATATCTTTTTTAGCCGGACGTGCCACAATGGTTTTCTTCTCCGACTCAAAAATCGGTACCTGCGAAGGAATGGCCGTCACTGCAATAATTACGGTAGCATCCAGCTTTTTTGCAATCTTTTGAGGAATTGGCCCAAGGAGTGTTTTCTCATCACCCGTTGCGGAAGCACCCATTATAACAACATCATAGTCTTTGGCAAAATTTAAAACCGTTTCTTCAACATCGAGAGAAGGCATGGAAACAATATTTATTTTGTCAGCAAGGTCTGTGTGTTTTTCTAGATAAACTCTCAAATCCTTTTTATCTTTTTGAGGTTGTTCCGGAGTCGGAGTTGAGATATGTAAAGCCGTAATAGAAGAGTTAAATTTATCAGCAATTGAAGCTGCGAGGCCCAAACCCAGTTTGGCGTGTGCCCCACCTCTTAAAAGAACGAGTATTTTCTTAAATTCCCTACCTTTGCCAGGTTTAATAATAGCAATATCATTTGGAGTTTTCTGGGCAATTTCATCCATCGTAGTTCCATAAAAATGTCTCTTTCTATCGACCTTTCCATCCCATTCCAGAAAGATTAAATTGCATCTTTCTCTTTGAGCTGAATCAATTACTTCCTGCCATACCTGACGAGAGACTCCAACCAGAGTCTTCATTTCAACTCTCTCAGATTGCCCCGTTTCAGCAAAGTCACTTATAATTTTTCTAAATCTTCGCGCAGGAATGGCACCGTAACTAAGCGATAAATCTTCGGGGACCTCAACAACCCCTAAAGCAATTAATTTACCCTGTTTTTTTGAAATTAACGATGAGGCAATCCTGATAAGGTCTTTATTTATTGTCTTCTTAGTCATTGGAAGCAAAATCCTATTCTCTTTTCTATACATTTCAACCTCCAATGCTGGAATGCCAAGAAGCGGAAGGAGCAAAACAGTATATCAGCTTCCAGTTTTTGAACCCATCAAGCAATTATGAATTTCAACTTAAAAAAGAGCCGAGGCATCTTTTTTTGGTTTAATTTTAAAATGCTCATAAGCCCTCTCGGTAGCTATGCGTCCTCGCGGGGTACGCATCAGAAAACCAAGTTGAAGAAGATAGGGCTCATAAACATCTTCTATGGTATCAGGTTCCTCTCCAACAGCGGTAGCAAGCGTATTTAACCCAACCGGCTTACCATTGAATTTATCGATTAAGGTCATTAAAATTCTTTGGTCTAGTCTATCTAATCCTTTGTCATCAACCTCAAAGAAAGAAAGGGCTTCCATAGCTACATTCTTATCTATATTCCCATCGCATTTAACTTCAGCATAATCTCTAACCCTTTTAAGAAGACGATTTGCGACTCGTGGTGTTCCTCTTGAGCGCCTGGCTATCTCATGAGCACCCTCCGAATCAATCTCGACTCTCAAAATCGAGGCAGAACGTTCTGCAATATCCTCAAGTTCATCAACCGCATAATAATCAAGTCTTGCAACAACTCCAAACCTATCTCTTAAGGGCGAAGTAATTAAACCCGTTCGTGTTGTTGCTCCAGCCAGAGTAAAACGAGGCACTTCTAACCTGAGTGACCTTGCACTGGGGCCCTTGCCGATGATTATATCCAACTCAAAATCCTCCATGGCAGGATAAAGAACCTCTTCTACATTTCTACTTAGTCTATGAATTTCATCTATAAAGAGAACGTCTCCAACTTCCAAATTAGTTAAAATAGCCGCCAAATCTCCTGCTCGTTCTAGAGCAGGCCCGGAAGTAACTTTTATATTTACACCTAACTCGTTAGCGATAATTCCTGCAAGCGTAGTCTTCCCCAATCCAGGGGGACCGGACAATAGAACATGGTCTAACGTTTCATCGCGATTTTTCGCCGCAGAAATATAGACACTCAGGTGTTCTTTGATTTTGCCCTGCCCAATAAACTCACTTAGCTTTTTGGGTCGCAAGTTTCTATCATACTCAATATCTTCAGGCGTTAATTTTGTAGACAAAATCCTTTCTTCCATAAACACATCTCCCATATCAGAAAAACTTCCTGTTATATTTCATATCCAACAATAGGTGAGCTAATCCACCTGTAGATAGGTTAACGCTTTGCTAGTTTTTTTAACGCGAATTTTATCATCTCTTCAGCAGAATCATCATCAGAACAACCACCTAAAGCTTTTGCCGCTTCCGCCAACGAATAACCAAGGTTAGTTAAGGCGTCTCTCGCTTCAACGTAAGTAGAATTATCAATATAGCCAAGTACGCCCTCAGAAAAATCGGGGAGGTTAAGTTTTTCCTTTAGCTCAAGAATCAATCTTTGAGCTCCTTTTTTACCTATCCCCGGGATTGTGGTTATTATATCCACATCACCTGTGATAATCGCTTTTCTTAATAAATCCATAGAAAGTGCAGAGAGTATCGATAAAGCAATCTTTGGACCTATTTTTGACACCGAGAGTAACTTTAAAAACATCTCTTTTTCGTCTGGTGTGGTAAAACCAAAGAGCTGAAAAATATCTTCGCGCACATGAAGATATGTATAAAGAGATGCTATTTCGCCTTCGTTGGGCAATTTTTGCAAAGAGCTATTTGAAACAAAAACTTCGAAGCCGAGTCCGTTGATATCAATCGTGACCCTGCCATCGCTTTTCTCTCTAATTTTTCCTTCAATATGTGCAATCATGTCAGCTTCCAGCCCCCAGCTCCCAGTCTCCAGCTTATTAGTTTATTGTTGGTAGTTATCTGGTTCCTTGGTTTCTTGGCTACGTGGCTACTTGGTTTCTACGTTGCTATGTTACTATGTCGCCAGTTCCCATTACTCTTTACCTTTTTATCAATCTCTACCTAATCTCTCTACTTAATTTTTACTGAGTGCTGATATTGAAATTTGCCGTAATACAATTGTAATTTATGGTGATTCATTGAAATTAATTGTAATTTGTTGTAATTAATGGTAATTCATTGTAATTACCGCCTAATTTCTATTTAATCTCCCTAATTACCACTTAATCTCCACTTAATTTCTATTTAATCTCCATCAATTTCTACTTTTTTATACTCCTTACCGCATTCATCTTCCTCGAATGTGCATGGCATATCGCCACAGCCAAAGCATCAGCTGCATCGTCCGGCTTAGGGCATTCCGGTAAACACAAAAGAGCTTTTACCATATTTTGAACTTGTGATTTATCAGCTCTTCCGTAACCAACAACAGCTTGTTTTACCTGAAGTGGAGTATAATCTGAAGTAGCTAAATTATGTTGCGCCATCGCAAGCAAAGTTACCCCTCGGGCCTGACCAACAACAAGAGCTGTTTTTGCATTAGAATTAAAAAAAAGACTCTCAACCGCTATTTCTTGCGGGTTATATTTATTTATTAAAATTTCCGTCTCTTCAAATATCTTTCTAAGTCTAAGGGGCAGAGAAAGTTTGGCATCGGTCCTTATACATCCATAACTTATGGGCTTTAGTCTATTCCCTTCACAATTAATAATCCCGAAACCGGTAATGGCTAGCCCTGGATCTAATCCTAAAATAATCACAAATCAGCCTCATTGCTTTGTAGAATCCTAACGCCTATAAGACACATCTCAAATAAATGTTTTACTCAATTTTAACATGATATTTTTCAGAAACAACGCATATAAAAACAGCTAAGATTCATTAATAAGCTCATCCATTACCTCATCGGGGATATCAAAGTTTGAGTAAACATCTTGAATATCATCATGATCCTCAAGAGCATCCATGAGCTTCAAAGCTTTTTTTGCATCCCCTTTGCTTAGTTTAACCATATCCTTGGGCAACATAGTAACCAAAGCAGAAGTAAAGTTAATGCCGGCATTTTCCAAAGCATCGCGCACGGTCTTTAAATCAACAGGGTCGGTAATTATTTCAAAGTGATCGTCCTCGCTTTTCATGTCTTCGGCCCCTGCCTCTATGACCACAGAAAGCAATTTATCCTCATCTATAGCTTCTTCCATCCCCACCAAAATCACCCCTTTTCTATCAAATATCCACGCGACACAGCCGGTGGTCCCTAAATTGCCACCATATTTTGAAAAGATGTTTCTTATATCTGAAGCAGTTCTATTACGATTATCGGTCATAACATCGACCATAACAGCAACTCCCGCGGGCCCGTACCCCTCATAGATAATTTTTTCAAAAGATTCTGCCCCACCAAGCTCGCCCGTTCCTTTTTTAATGGCTCTTTCGATGGTTGCAGCAGGCATATTGTAATCCTTTGCCTTCTGAACTGCCAAAGCCAGAGTGGCGTTGCCATCAGGAATTCCCCCGCCTTCTCGTGCCGCAACTGTTATGGCTCTAGACAATTTGCTAAACATCTTGCCCCGTTTTACATCTTCTTTCGATTTCTTGTGTTTAATTGAGTGCCATTTGGAATGTCCCGACATATAACTGTCTCCTTTTTCTTAAATCCACAAATATCTTAGCAAAAGTTTCTAAAATTAGCCAAATACTTAAAAATAGCTGCCAGCTATTTCAAAATAAGAAATAAAAATGAAAAATGTTAAAAGCAGCCTTTAATTTCAGCTGTTAGCCCCTAGCCTTTAGCCAAAACACATCTAGGGCAGAAAACCCACATCACCCTCCCTTAATCTCCTCCCGTCAAGGGAGGGGGAAGAACGAGATTGCCACGCTCTGCTCGCAATGGGCATATTACTCATAGATGTGTGCTAGAAGAGCATCGTTTATGCTGTTAATTAGCTGTATTATAGATATATTTATTAAACTGTTTTAATAAAGTGATTGGGAAAGGGTA
>JAUWKI010000009.1 GCA_030614255.1 Actinomycetes bacterium | reverse complement strand
CTTTATGGCACTCTCCAAGCTTAAGTTAAGAACTTTGTCGAGTTCTAGGGTGGAGCCAATATCTGTGCTTATTTCGGAGAGGGTGGTAAGCTCAAGAACTCTTTTTTGGAGCTTCTCTTCGGCTTGCTTTCTCCTCTCTTCCTTTTCCATGCTCTCTAGGGCAAAACCAATATCCTCGCAGAGCTCTTTTAAAAGTTTTATCTCTTCGGAATCAAAAACTTGGGCCATGTCAGAACCAACCAGAAGCATCCCAAAGACTTTCTCTTTGTAGCTCAGGGGAATGACCACCTTTTCCGGACATCTTTGTTCTTCGGGGAAAGTACAGCCAGCACAGAGTAGTCCAACTCCCTTCTTTCTAGCAATAATAGCTGTTTTCTCTTTTAAAGCTTTTTTAATACAAGGAGTAAAAATTTTAGCGGAAGCTATTAATGCAAGCTTTTTGTCCTCATGCCCCGGTTTGCACGCTACTGTTTGAAAAATAAGTTTATCATTTCCAAACAAAACTGCTCCAGCTGACTTATACTCCCTGGAACCGGCAAATATCTTACACGCCTTTTTTAACAACTTTTGGGGGTCATCCTCTTTTACCATTAAGGCATTGACCTTTCCTATGGTGGATAACACCTTGTTTAAACGCTCAATGTGCTCCTCGGCTTTCTTGCGCTCGGTGATGTCTTCGTAAATAACCACGATTCTCTTGTCTTTTAAGGTTTTTCCAATCGTTGAGGCAGTTACCATGCACATGATATCTTTACCGTCTTTGCGTCGACAAGGAAACTCTTCACCGTAGGTTTTTTGATGTTTAAGTCTAGGATAAAAATGCTCACCAATTTCCTTAAATTCTTCTTCAGACCTATATAACACCCTTGTAGTTTGACCAATTAACTCTTCTGACTTCCAGCCAAAGACGGTCTCAACACCTTCGTTTGCGAAGGTAATTTGGCGTTCACACAATACGACAACTGCACGAGAGATGGACTTAAGGATAGAAGTTTTTAACTCCTCTCCCTCCCGTAGCGCATCCTCGGTTTTCTTGCGCTCGGTGATGTCCATAAAGCTCTCAATCAAACACTTGCGTCCATTTAGCACAACAGGAACCACGCTTTTCAAAATTGGAATCTCTTCCCCGCTAACTTTCAGGAGAATGCGCTCAGACCTGTCAACAGTTTGTCCAAGGTCAGTTATCGGACATCTACCTTTTTCTGCAGGACAGATATATTTATGACATATATGACCAACAACTTGCTCTTTCGAAACATCCAACAATTTAAGAGCTCTGGGGTTAATATCAATTATCTTATGTGTCTCTGCATCAATAATTGCAATTCCAACCTGAGATGTTTCCAGGATGGTCTTCAGGCGTCCTTCGCTTTCTTGCAACGCATCTTCTGCCTTTTTGCGCTCCGTGATATCTATGAAACTCTCGATGACACCAACAATTTTTTCCTTTTCATCTTTAAGTGGTGTGGCTATGAGATTAACCCATACGGTCTTTCCTCCTTTTGCGATTCTCTCCATCTCAACCTCTACCCGCTTTACGCCAGACAAAACTTGACAAAGAGTGCATTTATCCGTGTCGCAATGAGAGCCTCGAAATATTTCGCTGCACTTTCTCCCTACCGCTTCTGCCTCTTTAACACCACAAAGAGTATCCATCTCCTTGTTTTGGTCAATAATTTTATAATCCATACTAATGGCTCTTATTCCCCCGCCGGCACAGTGAAAAATGAATTCCATCTCTTTTTTCTTGTGCAACTCTCTCTCCGCTCGCTTGCGTCCATCGCTCACTATGCCTATCACGGTTCCCACGAGAATAAACGCGAAACTCCTAAACAAAATGGATAATTCGACTTTGGGAAAATGAGAGCCGAAGTGCAGGAAGGCTAAAAACAAGCTTACGGAAAACCCGCCTTTCAGGCCCCACCATAGAGCGGCCAAAACAATGGGAATATAAAATAGATGGGTGTAAACAATTTCTATTCCCAAAAGGAAGTGAAAATAGTATTCCAAACCCGCGCAGATAATGAGTAAAGTTCCCATTAAGAAAAATTGGGATAACTTTATTGCTTTGAAATTATATTTCAATTTTAATCTCCTTATCGATTTTTAGAAATTCAAAAAGTTACTTTAATATTATCGGCATCTAATAAATTGTTCTTTAGAAAATACCTGTTCCTCCTCTATTTATAATAATCTCTTATAATTACCTGTCTCTATCCTAAACTGGTAAAACTCTGCAAATTTTCCCCTTTAAGAAAGGAGCTTTTTAAAAAATAAAAAATTCAAAGCAGATAGCAAACACCTACTTTGAATTGGAAAAATGGTGTCGGAGGAAGGTATTTAACAAAAGACCCTAAAGTTATAATGTTTGATAAGCTGGGAGTTTAAGCATTTAACGGTGTTATTTGTAAAACTATGAATAAGTTCAGATACATATGCAACATCGATAGATTAAAATAGTCGGTGTTTTAACTATCATCTAGAGAGGTTGCATATGAAAGGAAAAGTGCCCTGCCTACCGGCAGGCAGGGGTACTCCCTGCAGCATAAGCTACAGAAGCGTTTATCTTCCCAAGAAAACCTTCAAGTTAGTCTACTATGAGAAGCTATCAGAAAAAGCAAAGATAAAGTTAAAGGCGATAAATCTCTACAAAAGCAAAAAGTACACCGTAGAACAGATTTGTGAAATATTTGAGATAGATAGATCGACCTTCTATCGTTGGAGAAAATCCTACAACTCAAGGGTACTTCAGTCTTTGGAAGATAAATCCAAAAAACCCAAAAGGACAAGACGAAAAGTCGTTAGGACCTACGAGGTAGAACACGCCGTCTGTGAGATTAGAAGAAAGTATCCCTACTTTGGAAAAGAGAAGATAAAAAGGATACTTGAAAGAGAATGTAAGATAAACGTCTCGGCAAGCAGCGTCGGTCGGATACTTTCTCAATATCGTTTCATGCTTCCCAAGACTAAGGTGGCAAGAAAGAGGGCAAAAACGAGAAAGAAGAACAAGGTGAGGCTCAATCAAGTAAAGAAGGATATGGTTGGTAAAGCATCTGAATGCCCTGCCTACCGGCAGGCAGGGCTACAGGCCGACACCATAGAGCTTAGGCTAAATGGATGAAGGTCTATATTTTTACCGCCGTATGCCCTGTCTCAAAGCTTCTTTTTGCAAGGGCCTACCGGAAACTAAACAGTTTAAACGGCAAAGATTTTCTTTTGAGATTAAACTATCTTTACAGCAAGGATTTAACCTATGTTCAGGTAGATAATGGAGGAGAGTTTGCTAAATACTTTGAGATCGAAGCAAAAAAAGTGGGTGTCACCTTAATTCACAACTATCCAAAGTCACCCAAGATGAACTGTTATGTGGAGAAAGTAAACCTGCCTGCCTGCCTGCCTGCCTGCCGGTAGGCACGGTGATACCATCCAAAACGAATATTTAGACCGCATCTATGAAGAGACCAGCGTAAAAGAGATAAACAAAATCCTCTATGACTGCCTTATTGAATACAACTTTTACAGACCGCACAGGAGTCTAAATCTACTTACTCCAATTGAATTTGTGGAGCAAAAAATGATGTATAATAAAAGTCCTTCTATGTTGCATATGTATAGAACCCAATCAAACTATTGACAAAAACGCCAATGTATCATAATAATGGTGCAATTACACCACAATAATAGTAAGGATGTTGTTATGCTTTCAATACTCATTAACTCAAAATCAAGAGTTAAGCTTTTAACTTTCTTCCTTACTCACCCAGAGGAAAAATTTTACTATACCGAGCTGTTTAAACGACTTCAAATTCCTCACTCAGCACTTCAGAAGGAGTTAAAGAGACTTCATGATGCTGGATTATTAAAAACAAGCAAAGAAGCAAATTTGCGCTATTATTGGGTCAACAAGAACTTTTCAATCTATCCCGAACTTAAAAACATCATCCTTAAGACCGTTGGTATCTCAGACGTCTTAAAAAACAAACTAACCGAAATAGGTAACATTCAAATGGCTTTCATTTATGGCTCAGTTGCCAAAAACATTGAGGATGCAAAATCAGACATCGATTTAATGATCATCGGTAACCCAAATCTTGATATATTAAATGAAATAACAAGCGAAGCAGAAAAGACACTGCAAAGAGTTATTAATTATACCGTATTTGCTCCCAAGGAATGGGGAGAAAGGATTAAAAAGAAAGAGTCTTTTGTAAACGATGTATTAAAAAATAAAAAGATATTTTTAATTGGAGCCGAAGATGAGTTACGAAGACTTGCTTAGACAACGAATTATCGAACCGGTCGAAGTTTCCCCTGAAGAGATTGTAAACCTCTTTAAGGTGGCACAGCGCGATATTAAAACGTCTAAAAATTTAATTGACTCCGATCTTGACTGGGCCTTTTCAATTGCCTACAACGCAATCTTACAAATTTCTTTAGCTTACATGAACTCCCTGGGTTATCGGCCAAGAGGCGAAGCTAAACATGCCAATACCTTCCGCTTTCTATCAGAAACACTCCCAAAAACCCATCACTCGACAATAAAGCGTCTTCAACGAATGCGCCAAAAAAGAAATGCGACAATCTATCGCAGGGCTGGCCTCGTTTCCGAAAAAGAAGCAAAAGATATTATCGGATTTACTAACAGTTATTATGAATTAATTAAGAAACTGCTTCCTGCAGAAATAAGAAGTCTACTATAGAAATCCTTTTAGAATTTTCTTAAAACAAAAAACAGAGCAAAAATATACACTCTGAACTAGGCATATGGTGTCGGAGGGGGGACTCGAACCCCCATGAACTAATTGTTCACTAGGCCCTCAACCTAGCGCGCCGTGCCTACCGGCAGGCAGGTCTGCCAATTTTACTGTATACAAACGCCTAAAGACAATAGATGAATATAGAGAATAATAACCAGAATTTTAACTATGTGTGTAGCTTATTGAAGATTTATGTAGACTTTTGAAAAGTGGTGTCGGAGGGGGGACTCGAACCCCCATGAACTAAATGTTCACTAGGCCCTCAACCTAGCGCGTCTGCCAATTCCGCCACTCCGACATATGTTTAACTCAATAAATATTATAAAAAGAGGAAGATTTAGTCCAGATTTATTTTAGCATAATTTTGACGCGAAACACGCCCAGTCGGTAGTTTATCAGTCGGTAGTCCGTAGTCGGGAATAAAGAGTTTTTTATTCTTTTAACTTTTCGCCTTAAACTTTTAACTGTCTATCATGCTCTATTAGTCAACAGGTATCGGATTTGGTTTCGCAAAGTGACAAGCTGTCCATTGATTTTCCATAATCTCCCGGAGCTTTGGCTCAACCCGCGAACAAATCTCTTGAGCAATTGGGCAACGGGTATGAAACCTACAGCCCGAAGGAGGATTAACGGGGCTGGGGACGTCACCTTTTAAGATGATGCGTTTCTTTTTCTTTTCCTTCTTTGGATCAGGAATGGGCACGGCCGAGAGTAAAGATTGTGTATAAGGATGGTGAGGCGCATTGTATAGCTCGTTATTGTTCGCAAGTTCAACAATCTTCCCCAAATACATAACACCGACCCTGTCACATAAATGCCTCACGACTCCCAAGTCGTGAGCTATAAAAAGGTAGGTCAGACCAAGTTTTTCTTGAAGCTCCGCTAAAAGATTTATTATTTGGGACTGAACGGAGACATCCAATGCAGAAACCGGTTCATCGCAAATTATAAGCTTTGGATTAAGAGCAAGGGCCCTGGCAACACCAATCCTTTGACGTTGACCTCCACTAAACTGGTGAGGATAATGCCGTGCGTATTCAGATTCAAGACCCACCATTTCTAATAATTCTTTAACCCTTTTCTTGCGCTCAAAACCATTTGCTACTTCGTGAACTAAAAGTGGCTCGCCGATGATATCCCCCACGGTCATTCTGGGGTTTAACGAAGCAAACGGGTCTTGGAAAATCACCTGTATCTCTCTTCTCGTCTCCCGCATCTTGTTTTTGTCGTAAGTTAGAATATTTTCACCTTTAAAACTAACTGTACCGCTTGTCGGCTCAATTAAGCGAAGAATCAATCTGGCCGTTGTGGTTTTACCGCATCCGCTTTCACCCACAAGCCCAAAAGTCTCCCCTTTATTGATGTGGAAATTGATTCCATCAACGGCGTGAACCCTTCCCACTTCCTTTTGGAACATCACGCCCCTCTTTATTGGAAAATATTTTATTAGGTTCTCTATCCTTAAAAGCATGTCCATTAAATCATCCTTTATCCGCGTTATTTACTTGGTGGCAAGCCGTAAAATGTCCCGGCTTTATTTCAATTAATTCAGGAACTTCTTTATGACAAATATCCGTCGCAAATTTACAACGCGGATGAAAACTACAACCCGATGGAATATTGATAAGACTCGGTGGCGAGCCCTTGATTGACTGCAATCTCTTCTTTCGAGACTTGTCCAAACGGGTAACCGAATCCATTAAGCTTAACGTATATGGATGTCTGGGAAGATAATAAATCGAATTGACATCGGCATATTCAACAGGCTTCCCCGCATACATAACCAAAATTCTGTCGGCCAAACCAGCCACGACTCCTAAATCGTGGGTAATTAAAATCGTCGCTGAGTTAAACTCCTTCTGAAGGTTACCCATCAACTCCAAAATTTGTGCTTGTATTGTCACATCCAAAGCTGTTGTGGGCTCATCGGCAATCAAGATATCCGGCTCGCAGGAGAGAGCCATTGCAATCATAACCCTCTGTCTCATCCCCCCGCTAAACTGGTGAGGATAGTCACTTAATCTCCCCCTGGCTTGAGGTATTCCAACCATCTCAAGAAGCTTAACGGTTTTTTCTCTAGCTATTTTTTTAGGAACTCTCTGGTGCGTTAAAATCGCTTCCATTACCTGGTCACCAATGGTAAAAACCGGATTAAGCGAGGTTGTGGGGTCTTGAAAAATCATCGCTATCCTATTTCCCCTAATCTTTCGGAGATTTTTTTCTGAAAAATCGAGTATATTCTCGCCTTCAAAAAAAACCTCTCCTTCCAAAATTTTTCCAGGAGGCGTGGGTATTAGTTTTAAAAGAGAAAGGGCAGTTACGCTTTTGCCACTACCGGATTCACCAACTATCGCCAGCGTTTCTCCCCTATCTATTGAGAAGCTCACTCCGTCAACGGCCTTAACAACGCCACGCTCAATATAGAAATAAGTCCGTAGGTTATTAACCTCTAGTAACATGTTCACTCATTCCTTTAAGTCTTGGGTCGAGCATGTCTCTTAGTCCATCAGCAACGAGAACAAACCCCAACACCGTAACCAATATCGCGAGTCCGGGAAAGTACATCATCCATGGAGCTCTACTCATAAACGCTCGTGAGTCTGAGAGCATCCAGCCCCAACTTGGCCGAGGCGGTTGCACGCCTACTCCGAGAAAGCTCAGAGCCGCCTCTGTGATTATCGCCGTACCCACACTCATGGCTGAATATACAATCACGGGAGTTATCGCATTTGGTAAAATATGCTTCATTATGATTCTTTTATCATCTGCTCCGATAGCCCGGGCGGCCTCAACATAGTCATTCACTTTAGTCGCAAGAACGGAACCTCTAAAAAGTCTGGCGATATATGCCCACTCTAAAACGCCGATTGCAATAATGACATTTTCCAACCCCGGGCCAAGAATCGTCATCACAGCAATAGCACCCAAAATATACGGGAAGGCAAAGAAAACGTCGGCTGTTCTCATTATCAAAGTATCGGCCATCCCCCCCTTATATCCCGCAAGAGCTCCCATAAAAAGACCAATTATAAGACCGAACGCGACAGCAAGAATACCCACTTCAACAGATACCCTGGAACCCCAAACTATTCGGGCAAAAATGTCTCTGCCTAGGTCGTCGGTCCCCATCATGTGCTCGACACTCGGAGGTTTCAGTATTTCTTCCGGGTAAAAACCGACGGCATTCTTATAAGGAGCAATTACCGGAGCAAATATTGCCACAAGCACCAATATTGCAATGACAATGAGCCCAAATGAAGCCATTTTATTCTTTCGTAAAGTTACCAAAATTTCCCTCTTCAGTGTGGTACCTCGAGGTTCTTGGTCAATCTCTTCTAAGTTAAACTCCTCTGGGAGCTTAGCCATATTAATCCACCTTACGTCCCTCAAATTTTATTCGAGGATCTAGGTACGCATACGAAATATCAACAAGCAAATTTAACAATATGAATATGAAAACCAGGATTAAGGTCCCTCCCATGACAACAGGAGGGTCTCTCTGTAAAATAGCCAGGTAAATAACCCTTCCCACCCCGGGCCAAGAGAACACCGTCTCAGTAAGGATGGCGCTTCCTATGAGCCCACCCAAATCCAGACCAATTATAGTTATGACGGGGATGAGCGCGTTTCTTAAAGCATGCTTCAATATTACCTTTTTCTCCGAAAGCCCCTTGGCTCTGGCCGTTCGGATATAATCTTGATTGATAACCTCGAGCATGCTGGAGCGAGTGATACGCGCCGTATAGGCCGTGTGAACCGAGGCAAGGGCTATGGCGGGAAGCACATAATAACGCCAGCTTCCATCACCCATCCCCGAAATGGGCAAAATTCCCCACTTTAAACCGAAAACAACTTGAAGTAACATCGCAAACCAAAAAATAGGCATCGCAACTAAGATGGTCGTCGATAAAGTCACCAAAATATCCAGGAATGAACGCCTCTTGACAGCAGAAATCACCCCGGCAATGATTCCAATTACGGCCTCAATCGCGAGAGCTACCGCCGCCAGTCGTATAGAATTGGGGTAGTGGTCTTTCATGATATCAAGAACCGGTCTTCTGTAACGGATTGAGGTTCCGAAGTCGCCTTGAAGAAGATTCCACATATACTTTCCATACTGCACGTACCACGGTTTATCTAATCCATGGGCCTCTCTTATGCTCTCTAGGACTTCGGGACTAGCTCCTTTTTGAACGAGCATGCGAGCGGGATCTCCCGGAAGAATGAACATGAGTAAAAATATTATGAGGGTCACACCCAAAATAACCGGAATCGCCTGAAGCAATCTTCTAGCAATGTACCGTGACATTTAACCCCCTACCAGATTCACATATTTTGAAATTAGCACAAAACAAAAAGGGCTTGCAAGAAGGAAGCTTTCTTGCAAGCCCTTTCTTAATCCACTTCCTACTTAGAGAGCCAGACGAATTCATATGATGTATCATCCATGGCCGTGCGAGTATAAGCACAAACATTTTCGCCTATTACCCTATTCGTTTTGTAGAACGCTATGGGAACAATGGTGGCATCTTCGAGCACTATTTGCTCAATTTCCTGATAAAGTTCCCGTCTTTTTGCTTCATCCGTTTCTTTTCTGGCTTCAATCAATTTTTCATCAACATCAGAGTTTTTATAGTAAGTCATATTATCAGCACCGGCATTTTCCGAGTGAAACATTGGATAGAGGAAGTTATCCATGGTTGGATAATCTGCTAACCAGCCAAGTCTAAAGAAGGTAATCTCTTTAGATTGAATCTTGTCGAGATAAGTACCCCATTCGTAGCCGGCAATATCGAACTCTATGTCAACCTCTTCAGCTTGAGCTTGTATCGCCTGAGCAACTTTATCATGACCAGCGCCCGTATTGTAACCGAGAACGAGTTCCGGTAATCCTTTGCCGCCCGGATAACCGGCTTCCTCCAACAACTCCCTAGCTTTTGGCTGGTCAAACATATATGGCATAGCATCTTCCTTGAAACCAGGAATGCCAGCAGGAACTATTCCTGTAGCAGCCACACGAGACCCCTCCCAAACAGTGTCCGTAATTATTGCACGGTGAATGGCATAGTTTATGGCCTTTCTGAGTTCAACGTTGTCTTTCCAGGGCTCTGCCTCCATATTTAATCCGTAGTAATATATGCCTAACATCGGATTAATAAGCGCTCTCTCCCCATACTTGTCCTGAGTCTCCTTTATCCTGCCCAAAGGAATTTGGCAATCATCAAGGTTACCCGCCTCGAATTCGAGAAAAGCAGTTTCCTCATCAGCAAAGATTTTGAATGCCACTTTATCCAAATATGCTTCACCGTCATAGTAATTATTAAATCTCTCAATGGTGATATGCTGATCATGTTTCCATTCCACAAACGCAAAGGGGCCCGTACCTACCGGATGCTCCGAAAACTCGTCTCCCCATTTTTCAATCTCTTCCTTGGGAACCGGAGAGAAAACGGGATGACCTACAGTAACCGGAAATTCAGCATAAGAATATTCCAGCGAAACCTCGAGCGTATAATCGTCGATAGCTTTAACGCCCTCAAGAATATCGGCTTTCCCTTCCTGGCAATCGTTGAAACCTTTTATCGGAGAAAGATGATAAGCCACCTCCGATGCTGTATCCTTCGACGCAACACGGCTCCAGGAATAGACAAAGTCTTCAGCTTTACACTCTCTGCCATTGTGAAACTTGACCCCTTTCTTGAGGGTGAATGTCCAAGCTGAAGCATCTTCATTCGGTTCCCATGACTCCGCCATCGCGGCGGTCAATTCCATTGTTTCCGGCTCGTAATCAACTAAACCATCATATATTTGTTTCGCAACTTGGATTCCTTCTGACTCCTGAGAATGAGCTGCATCCAACGTTACCGGTTCCATGAGAAACGCGTTAAAGGTTCCGCCTTTCACCGGTTCTTCAGATACAGATTCTTCTCCTTTGTCCACTTTCTCCTTCGGAGCACATCCCACAACAAGCGCGACAGTTAAAATTAGAACAAGGAATATGGTTAAGCTCAGTATAAATTTCCTTGGCAATTTTTTAACCTCCTTTTTAGATTTTTTGAATTCAGACACCCCCTATTTTTTTTGGCTCAATATTATTATTTCGACCAAATTTTGAAATTTCTGAATTTTCGACATATGTACATTTGATACAAGAGTTCCTCAAATAAAAAAGCGCCCTTCCTTAAATCCTAAGATTTTACAGGCGCCAATGCTTTATTTATATCTTAAATTTTTCCGGAAACTAAAATTAGAATAAAAAGACCAAAACTATCGATGTGATTGTAAAGATAGCTGCTAATACAATGGTGATGCGGTCGAGATTTTTTTCAATCAAACTACTTCCAGAAAAAGTACTCGTACCACCCCCAAATGAAGCAGACAATCCAGCTCCTTTCCCTGAATGCAAAAGAACTGCTCCAACTAAAGATATGCAAACAATAACATGAACGACAACGACGAACGTATACAAAATAAACTCTCCTTTATATTATTTCTGCAAAATAATTCAATACACTATAGCAAGATATTACCACAAAAACAAGCTAACAATGCTTATGATTCGATGTATTCTAAATTAATTTTTAGAAATGATTCCACGGTATAGTTCAATAACCCGCTCAGTTTGCAATTTAACATCGTGCGAAAAAACCGATTCCCTTGCCCTTTTTGACATATTCGAATGTCTTTTCTTGTCTTTAAGCAAAATTCTAACTTTCTTAGCAATTTCGGAAGGATTACCCGGCTCAACCAAAAAACCGTTCTCGCCGTCCTTCACAAACTCAGGAATTCCGCCCACCTGCGAGGTCACAATGGGCACACCAGAAGACAAAGCTTCCAGCGCAACCAAGCCAAACCCTTCTCTTAGGGATGGCAACACAAACAGATCTGAAGCACTCATCCATAAAGCTATCTCAGAATGAGGCTTAAACCCCTCAAATTGAACAAAGTTCTCAATCCCCAAATCTTTTACTTGAATTCTAAGTTTCTCTTCCAGCTCCCCCTCCCCTACAATTACAGCCAAAAGATTTGGCTCAGATGACAAAATATCGGGGATGGATTCAATTAAAAAATTTACACCTTTTGCCTTCACGAGATTTCCAACAAAGAGAATTATTTTTCTATTCAAAGGCAAACTAAGTTTTTCTCTCAAGTAAATTTTATCTTGTGGCAAAAAAATCTCTGTATCAACTCCACAGTCTATAACCCTTAACTTCTCCGAAGAAATTGAATATAAGGATTTGGCCTTTTCCGCCAAATCTTCGCTCACAAAAATCACAGTCGAGGCTCTTTTACAGGTAAATTTAATGAGAGAACGGAGGAAGCGAGATCTTTTCCCAAAATTAACATCACTCCCGTGGGCTGTAATAACCAGGGGTCTGTGCCGCAGAAGGTGAGGAAAGAGCGCCAAAAAACCCGTTGGGAAGAGATAGTGGGCATGAATTAAATCAAAACCTGTAAAAGATGCCCAAATAATTTTCATAAAAAGAAGGAGGTATTTCCAAAGAGATATGCATCCTCTTCTTTTTATATAATTTACAGCCAAAATAAATTGAATCTCTTTTTTCTTTAGCTCTTCAACTTGGGTTTGAACAAACCCTCCAAAAGTGGGGCTACCCGAAGAGGGATACATATTTGAAATTATTAGTGTCTTCATGGTCTACCTCATAAGTTAAAATCTTCTAATCATTATATCTAAAGAAATCTTACATGACAAAAAAGTACAGCTTGAGAAAGTATTTAATTTCTGCCTTAAACTACTTTACACTTTAATCTCTTTTAAATAAGATTGTTTTAACTAAAGCTACTTTTTTTCTGCCGAAAGAAGATTATCTGATAAGGGTAAAATTTTCCAAAAAACAGGAAGAAGCGGAGTATGAAATGTTTCAGCGACTAAGAATAGTAACAGAAGCCGCCTTTTACTCATTGTTAATTTTCCGCCTTTTGAGTGGATTTCTTGTCGAAATATTCATCCCCAAAAATATCTTTTTTTACGTGGGAATCTTGTTAATCCACTATATGACCGTTCTTTTCTGCGGATTTTGGACCGGCTTTTATATCAAAGTAGACGGATGGTTGTATAGCATAGCAGCTTTTGGCCTATTTTACGCCCTTCGTCAAATTTTCAACGTCTATTATCCATTGCCATTATCAACGTCTATAAAAATACTGATGCTCGTACCCCTCCTTGCCCTGTTGTTGATAGGCGCAACATATGGAGAAGTTACGGCTGAAAAAAGAGAAAAAAACAAAAAAGACGGGGAAACCAATGCAAAAAAAGATAACTCTTAGTTTAATAACACTCACGATCTTTCTTTTAACAACCATAATCGCCCCACTATCTGCTAACGCTACTGAGTATTTCGTCATTTATGGACAGGGGAGTGGACACGGCGTAGGAATGTGTCTTGCCGGTGCTAAGGGCATGGCTGAAGCGGGATATTCATATCGCGATATTCTAAGAAAGTATTACGCATCAGTAGCATTTTCATACACCCAGGAAAGCCAATTAATAAGAGTTGGGCTGTATTCTACTATCTCCACCATATCGGTTTCCGGGAGCGAAGGTCTGGAAGTATTTGATGATTCAGAAATAAAGCTGTGGGTTGGCTCAGACGAGCAATCTGTCATCGTCTCTTACAACGAGGGCCTTTACACAATAACAACACCCGCCGAAACGATAGAAAGCAATTCATCATATATTAAGATTGTGCCCACAAGCTCCTCGCTCTTGGGTTTGACGAATTTTTCGTCGCTGAACCGTTTCAGAGGCAACATCGAAATTAAATTTTCCTCAAGTTCCAATTTGCTTTGGGCAATCAATGAATTGCCCCTAAACCAATATCTATATGGCTTAGCGGAAGTGGCCGACACCTGGCCAAAAGAGACACTAAGAGCGTTGGCAATTGCGACAAGGTCTTGTGCTCTCGAAAAGAAGTTAAATGCAGATAACCCTTACAAAGCTGACGGATTTGATATCAAGGCAATTGCAGATTGTCAATGTTACCTCGGCTATGATTATGAGGTTCAGGCACCGAATTTCAAACAAGCTGTCGACAATACGGCAGAAGAAATTTTAACGTATGATTTAAACCCCATTTCAGCCATCTACCACTCCTGCTGCGGCGGTCACACTGAAAACAACGAAAATGTCTGGAGCGAAACTCCCGTATCTTGTTTACGCGGCGTGCCATGTGGATACTGCAGTTGGTCGTCAAATTACATCTGGAGTTTGTCAATTCTCGCCGATGAGCTTCAGACAAAATTAAATTCCGATATTCTAACCTCAGTTCCGGGGGAATTACAAGGCTTTGAAATTTTAGAGACCGGCATCACCCCCCGCGTTAAAACCCTAAGAATTCTCGGCTCAAATGGAAGCAAAGATGTATCCGGGGCCGATTTCCGCAACATTTTGGGGCTGAAAAACACTTGGCTAAACTTCAGGCCCATAACACGGCTGGCCGACTTTAATCGTTACACGACCGCAATTGAAATTTCGAAACAGGGCTGGGGTTCAGCTGAAACAGTAATTCTGACTAAGGGCACAGATTTTCCCGATGCTCTAAGCGGTGTCCCTTTGGCCTATAAAAACAATGCTCCGATATTGCTCACCGAATCATCTTCTTTAAGCCAGGAGACATTGGAAGAACTCAAAAGACTGAATCCGACCAAAGTTATTATCTTGGGAGGAGAGGCCGCAATTTCCTCAACTGTGGAACTACAACTCCAGTCGGAAGGTATCGCTGTCGAGCGCATTGGAGGCAAAGATAGATATGAAACGACCGCTAAAATTGCCCTAAAGGTGGGCTCTTCTAATCGAACGGCCATAATTGCAACAGGGTTAAATTATCCTGACGCCCTATCGATATCGAGCTACGCAGCCTATAATCAAATCCCGATACTTTTAGTGAACAAAGATTTCATTCCAGATTCAACAGCTCAAGCGCTAACTAGTTTAGACATTGAACAAACCATCATCGTCGGCGGAACGGGAGTAGTTTCAAGCAGCGTCGAAGGAAGTCTCCCAAATCCGTTGAGGATTGGAGGAACCGACAGGTACGACACGGCCAGAAAGATAGCCGAAAGGTATTTCTTGTACTTTCCCGGTTCAGATAATATTTTCATCGCCACAGGCGAAAATTTCCCAGATGCTCTCGCAAGCGCTCCATACGCAGCCAAAATTGGGCCATGCCCAATTTTGTTGACGCGAAGCGGTTCTGTCCCTAATTCGACAAAAAACTACCTCATAAGTTATAGCGATTACATCAAAAAACTCTATATCACTGGTGGTTTTGGGGTAATTTCCGAAGAAGTTCAAAATGAACTCGGGAGTCTATAACAACCATTGGTTTCCAACTACCATCTTTGGTAAAAATTGAAAAATCTATCAGTATGCAATAGAGCCATCTTGTAAATTTAACTGTTGGTTGTTTGGCTGTGAATAAGTCTTTTGTTTATACCGAAGGTTCGAATAATCGAATAGTCGCCTTTATTGCCGGCACAATCAACCGACCTTACTCGCCAATACCAATCTCCTTCTGAAAACTTGGACACAAAGACGGTAATCCCTAAATCGCCAGTTGTCTTTGCTTCTTTAAAATCCGGGTCTTGGGAGTATTGCAAAACATACATTTCTGTATCAGAATCACGGGAACTTGACCAATACAAGGCAACTTGAGCACCGTATATAATCTCTTCATCTTTTGGAGCCAATAAATCCGGTGGCGCGGGAGCCGTATTGTCTATCTTTGCAACCGTTGTCAAAGAGATATAATTTCCATTCTCGCCCTTGAGTTTAAATAAATAGGTTCCGTCCGAAACGGGTTGCCTAACGTTATTCTTTCCGTTCCAAGAGGTTATATAGTTTCCTTTAGAAAACAGAGTTTCAGCCAATTTTAAATTGGAACGAATCAAAACCCCTTCCTTTGAAAAGATATCGACCCACAAGTTCTGCCCCGAAGTCGCCTTTACGTTAATCTTACAAATATCTTTTATACCGTCTCCATTTGGACTAAAAACATCTAAATTAATTTTAAATAACCCTACCTCTCCAGCACCTTTCTCCTGAGCTAACGACTCAATTTCCTCGGTTAGTTCTTTCTCTTCGATTTCGGCCGTCGCAGATGTTAAAGATTCATCAGCAAGACTGGCTTCCCCTTTAGTAAAGTCCCTCTTTAATGATTTAAGCGTCAGACTTGCCTGCCCAGCTGCCTCTTGATTTAAATTAAGCGAACAAGTTATCGCTTCACCGGTTAACTCAGAGACATTTCCAAGCATTTCTTTGAGCACAATTTGCTGGTGGTCGGCAAACTTAGTCAACTTCTTAAAAAATTCAAGTTTCTCATCGCCGGTTAAATTGTCCCCCTCTTTCATGGCCTTCTTAAGATTAATGTCCATCGCAGTAAGTGATTCTTTAACGAGTTTTTCGTTTTTAATGTCGACCATTGCTTCCGCTTCGTTAAGACGTTTTTCTGCCAATTCAAGATAAGTTTGAGCCTTATCGAAAGCACTTATTGATAAGATAACTTCCACATTTTCAACTACTCTCTTTACCGGGTAAAGTAAGCTGTCGGGAAGACTGTTGGCGGATGCAACCATCGTTCCCACACCTAAGACAGCAAAGATAAAGACAATTGCAAACACCGTTGTTAAAACATTTAGTCGCGGCTGCAGAAACGCAGGGGGGAATCCTTTTCCTCGAAGCTTTTCTCGGCAAAACAAATTTCTTGCGTTTGTCTTCAACCATAGCATCTAGTTTTGCCCCAAAAGATTTCTTAAACTCCATTGAGGGAGAAATTTCCGGCAGAACTTCATCAACCGCCAAAGCGGCACGAAGCAACGGCTCCAGCGATTTCCTCAAATTAGGGTATCTGGCTAGACAGTCATCTATGCCTTCCTCTCTATTTCTAATAAGCGTTATGCAATTTTCCAGAGCGTTTTCGAGTTTATTATCCATCTTCTTCCTCTAAAATCTTCCTTATTTTGCTCAAAGCTCTATGCTGTAACGACTTTATGGAACCCTCCGTTTTACCCATAGCTTTGGCAATTTCATTGTTTGTAAAATGCAGGTTAAACTTTAAGATCATCACCTGCTGCTGTTCATCCGTTAATCCCGAAATCAATCCCTTGACTCTATCGCTCATCGCGTTGATTAGAACAGTTTCCTCAAGATTACAATCATCGCAATTTTCACAAGCATACTCTATAGGAACCTCGGGACGCCTGCCTTTCAACCTAAAGTAATCTATTGTCAAATTGTTGGCTATTCTAATGAGCCAAGTTGGAAAAGATGCCTTTTGTCCATCAAATTTACCTATAGCGTCAAAAGCTTTTAAAAAAGTTTGAGCGGTTAAATCCTCCGCCTCAATAAAGCTGCCCGTTCGATAATAAATGTAGTTGTAAACTTTCGAAACAAATTGCTCATAAAGCAGTCCAAAAGCTTTTGAATCGTAATTTTTAGCTTGTTTCACCAACTTCAAGAGTTCTTTATCTTTCAATGTCTCCACCTCTTGAGGCGATACTTA
This sequence comes from Actinomycetes bacterium, assembly GCA_030614255.1. Classification (GTDB taxonomy): domain Bacteria; phylum Actinomycetota; class Aquicultoria; order UBA3085; family Oleimmundimicrobiaceae; genus JAUSCH01. Next base: position 30,618 of record JAUWKI010000009.1, on the reverse strand, counting down.
ACTGGCAAAACAAGCTATTCTCTTCATTTAAAATATACGTATAAATAAGCATAAAGATACTCCAAAAAAAAATTTAATATAAAGAGCAACGCAATTGAAGGCATTAATGATAAATAAACATCTCTTAGCAATCCCGGAGCCACTCCTGGTTTGCCGCTCTTACAGCTTCCTGCCACTCGGGTTTATCGTAAACGTGATAATATGGCGGTCTCCGCGGATCAGAGTTATCATCATCATGGCTGTAGCTAAAATATGCTATTCCCCCAGCTCCCAGGGACTTATACTCCCTTACTTGAGTCAAAATTTCCTCTTTTGAGGGCTCCCGATAACTCAAACCGTCCTTACCAAAAGCCTGAACTACTCCGTACCAGGGTTTGTTGGAGGTCAATCCAAAATTCATTTTTCTCCACTGCCTATCTATTTGGCAATGGTCGCTTCTGTCATCCTCAATTATGGGATAACCGCTCCGGCTGGACAGAAACGGGTAGAAGTCAAGCAAGAGAAAGTCACAATAACCGTTACCGCAATCAAAATTCAGAAATTCTTGGCCTTGAGAAAAACAAACCCCCACCGGTTTAGAACTAAAGCTTTTAACATATTGATACGCTTTTTTTAATTCGGAGATGGTTACCCGCCCCGTTGTAAGCTCGTCATAAAGATACCAAGCTCCTATTTTCGGGTGATTCGCATACCCTTCTAGAATTTCCTTTGCTCTATCGTAATTAAAATAATAATAACCACTCGGATCTTTTAGCCATATATAATAGGATTTATCGCCGTCCCAACCGGCCCCTCGTGCCGAAAGCGGGAACACCATACAAACACCCTTGGGAATAGCATTCAGGTAATTCCGAATGGCCTCGTCATGTTGGGCTCCAAGACGAGGTTGCAAAACAACCGAACAACCTAAATCGTTAAATTCAGAGGAACTCAAATCGTTTTCGTTAACCCGAAACATGAGCCTTGGGAAATAGGGATTTTTGTTCACTCTTAGCCCATCAAACCAGGCATGACTGTTTGTTGGCTGATTATAAAACGTGCAGTATACGGCGATATGGTCAAATGATTTTTTAGCTTTGGCTTCTACCTCGCCAAATTCAAATGGATGTGTTCCGTAATTAAATCTGTGAGATGCCCACTTCCAGGTAGAGTCGGTATAATGAATCCCGATAACAAGTCCAAAGTTGCCGCTGGGATTATCAGCCCTTAAGGCCTTGGCCCATCCCGAAAACTCGATAATGTCACCCGCTTTTCCCGAAACCTTAATAACTTGATAAACGGTTTTTCTTCTCCCCGGTTCACCGTAAATGTGAAAAGACCTGTTCTCAAAGCGCTTATAGTTATCAACTGAGATATCCCCTCGATAGGTGTAGAGATTAAAAAATCGCCATCGGCAGGGCCTCGAAGTCCCTGAAACTAAATCCTCAAAACCAGGATTTTTAAGGAGGTTGTTAGTATAAAGAGCATGGGCATTGGGAGTAAATAAAATAATCATGCAAAATGAAAAAACAAGCACAATTAAACTCTTTATTATCTTCTCGTAAAACATTTTTTCTCCCTTAAAGGTCAATAAATTAATCTTATTATAAAACATAAAAAGAACATTGATTAAGTTTATCGTATTTTAATAATTCATATTTTCAAAAGTAACCAAAAACCCTTTAAGTGTTATTATGGATTTAAAGAGTAAAGAGATAAATTTTTACCTCAAGTAACATGGTAAAACTGTCGATATCTTTATAAAAGATAACTCACAAAGGATAATTTATGAAATTTAAATTTGCGCCAAATTTTTTAAAAAAAATATTAATTTCCTTGGTCACCTTAACTTTGGTGCTATCAATACCTGTCCAAACGATGGCAATTGCGCCAATTGAACTTTTTGCTTCACCTCCAACCATCGCTTTATCGAACAGACAAGATTTTTCAGCATGTTTCGTTTCCGATGAAATTTTGGTTAAATTTAAGCCCGTCACAAGCAGAAAGAAAATAGATGCAATAAATAAAAATTTTGGGGCAACAATTGTAGATGAAATTCCTTCTCTGGACATATATCGCCTTAAAATACCAGGTAATCAGGTAGGTAGGTTTGTAAAAAAATATAAAGAAAGCCCGGCCGTCGAGTTTGTCGAACCAAACGGTATATGTAAAAGATTTATTGTTCCAAACGACCCTCTCTATCCCAACCAATGGGCGCTTCCTAAAGTCCAGGCTGAGCTGGCCTGGGATATAGAAACGGGCTCAACCACGCCGATAACCATCGCCGTCCTTGATACTGGAATCGACTTTGCGCACCCGGACCTTATGGGAAAAACAGTTGCCGGTTACGATTTTGTCAACGATGATTCCTACCCTTCCGACGATAGCACCATCAGCCATGGAACAGGGGTGGCAAGTATAGCTGCGGCTAAAACAAACAACGGCCTCGGCATGGCCGGACTTTCCTGGGGAGCAAAAATCATGCCTATAAAGGTTTTAGACGATGACGGAGGCATGAATTTCGATATCGCCAGCGGGATAATGTATGCCGCGGACAACGGAGCAAATGTAATTAATTTAAGCTTAGGCGGCCCGGACCCATTACTATCAATTGAACAGGCAATAACTTACGCCCAGGACAAGGGCTGTGTCATAGTGGCAGCCGCAGGGAATTTCTTGGAAGATGTCCCTTTCCCATATATCTGTTATCCCGCTGCTTACGATGACGTAATTGCGGTGTCGGCAACAAATGAAACCGATGGTCATCCTGGCTGGTCAAACAGCGGTTCTTTTGTGGATATTTCGGCCCCGGGTGAAAGTGTCTTGGCAGCACTTAGGGTTGCGACTTCACCTGATCCAAGCCTACCTTATCAGTTTTTCAGCGGAACATCGGCTGCCGCCCCATACGTATCTGCCCTTGCGGCCCTTATATTGAGCAAATATCCAACACTAACTCCCGCCGAAGTCGAAAACGCAATTGTTCAGGGAGTAGATGACTTAGGTAGCCCAGGTTACGATATCTATTACGGTTACGGTAGGATAAACGCCTCAAAAGTATTTAAGGTTGAGCGCATTTATGGTTCAACGAGATACTTAACAGCTGTAAACATCTCTAAAAAAGGCTGGACTACCTCACCGTCGATTGTAATAACAACAGGAGAAAACTTTCCCGACGCTCTGGCCGGAGCAGCTCTTGCAGGAAAGTATGACTGCCCGATTCTGCTCACACCCAAGACTTCCGCGCCAACGGAAGTCTTGAATGAAATATCACGTCTCGGGTCAACCCAAGCTTATGTTTTGGGGGGTACGGGAGCAATCTCAGATACAGTAGTAGACCAGTTGCAAGCTTACGGATTATCCGTAACCAGACTATCCGGCTCAAACAGATACGAAACAGCGACCTCAATTGCCAATGAAGTCGGCACAAACAGCACCGCCATAATTGCAACTGGGGAGGACTTTCCCGACGCCTTGGCCGCATCAAACATAGCCGCAAACCAAAACATACCCATATTGCTCGTTACTAAAAATTCCATTCCGGGCACCACAAACCAAGCCATATTTGATCTGGGAATAACTCAAACCATCGTGGTTGGAGGATTCGCGGTCATCTCTAGCGAAGTGGAAGCCCAGCTTCCCAATCCAACGAGATTAGCCGGAACAGATCGTTATGAAACAGCCGCTAAAATCGTGGAGTATGCTCAATTAAACTATGGCCTTTCTTGGACGAAGCCCGTTATCGCCACCGGTGAAAATTTTCCCGATGCTTTGAGCGGCAGCGCTTTTGCAAGTAAAAATGGAAATCCACTGTTAATAACTTCTTCAAGTTCCTTGCCAGGTACAATTAATTCGATACTATCAGCAAATGCTTACTCTTCTGAAAGGGTCTATGTTTTAGGCGGAACCAGCGTCATTTCCAACACCGTCGTAACCCAGATAGCATCGATTGTTCAGTAAATGCAAACTTTTATTCATTATCAAACACCATGTCGTTAAACCTCTCCTTGCTACTATTGTTTAATTATCTGCCTCCAACCGGCTCAATCTATAATTCAATAACAACTATAAAAAATAATCAAAAAAACTATTACCGTATTAACGTTAATGCGATAATAGTTACAAATTATAAATATTTAAGGAGATAGAATGGTAAACAATTTAACAACTATGGAGAAGGTTTTTAAAGCATTATCTTATCACAAAAGGTTGGAGGTTTTAAACTTTCTGTTTAAGAAAAAAGAGGCACACGTATGCGAAATTGCCGATGAGCTTAAAATTCCTCTAATGACAGCTTCTCGAAATTTAACGATTCTTTCTCGCGCAAACTTAATAAGAGCTAAACAAAAAAGAAATTTCGTCTATTACTCAATTAATCCAAATCAAGATTGGTTTGTTAAATCAATTTTATCTTTAATTAAATCCAACTTTGAAGGAAAAAAATACTTAATAAGTTATAGCGAAGCCAGTTTTCTAGACCCGAGAATAAGACAATCATTAAAGAACTTCATTGAGCCGGCGCCAAAAGAATGATTCAGATTCTCCGCTTCCCCCTAAAAAATTATTCTTTTAAAACACAAACTATAAGCATACAAGCATTGGAATGAACTACCACGGACGTGAGTCCGTGGTTTCCTACATTTCAAGCTTCGCTTGCCCTAAGTCTTCTTTCTCTTGATAACGGATATAGTTTTTTATTTATACCCCAACAAGAAGACTTAGGAGCCCGATACATCCCCGGACTTACGTCCGCGGAATTTCTAGTGATACTAATAAACAAAAGCTATTACCGTATTAACGTTAATACGGTAATACAAAGGTAGAATAAGATAAGGTATGGCATAAGCAAGGTAAAGTAACTGATGGATAGCAAGGGTTTTGTTTATAAGCAGATTTCTTGGTTTACTCTGAGGTTTTTTACCTGAGTAATTTTACCTTGAGAATATTTACCTTGAGAATATTTGCCCTGAGATTTTTTGCTTGAGAAATTTTACCCTAGACCGTAAATGTTTATAAGTATAAAATAACCTATAGTTTGTCTGTCTTGATTTCAGTAAAAGAGGAGTGGGATGACAAAAAAAATTAACAATAGCGAAAGTGGTATAGTCTGGTTTTGTGATGCCCTCTCCATTTGGAGTTTAAGGGCCATCGTCTTTGCGGTCCCGCTTATTTTTAGCCCGTGGTTAGCAATATATTACGAGCTTCCTAAGCTACTGGTCCTGCGCACGCTTATAATTTCTCTTGTCATCTTGGCAATTTTAAAAATAGTTGCAACCGGTAAAATAGTTTTTAAAAAAACCTCTCTCGATTTGCCCCTTCTCACCTTCCTTTTCATCTTGGTGCTTTCGACCATTTTTTCAATTGACCCCACCCGAAGCATCTTGGGCGAGTTTCACAGGTATGAGGGACTGCTCACCATGACCTGCTATGTCTTGCTGGTATGGCTTTCGGTAAATTCCATAAAGTCGGAAGAGAATCTCAATAGGGTGTTGGACGCCTCCATCTTTGGCGCTTTTTTCGTATCCCTCATCGGAATTTTGCAACACTATGGGTTAAACCTATTGGAGTTGCCTGCCCACGTGGGCCAGACTGCTTCTACCATCGGAAACTCGGCCTTCCTCTCTTCTTATTTGGCCTTAACCTTCTTCGTTGCCCTGGCGCGCAGTTTCACGGCACCTATAAGAATGAAGATATTCTCGGCCATTACCAGCGTTCTCGCGTTTACCTGTCTCATCTTAACTTATTCCCGTTCCGGCTGGGTAGGATTTGCTGTTGGCGTATTATTCTTGGCAGCACTTGGTGTTTCCCAGAGAAAAAAGATTAAAATTAACAATCTTAAGAAACCAATCCAGTTATTGGGCATCGCCATCATTACCACATTGCTCATCCTGGTAGCATTAAGCTCATATGCGCCGCTCAAAAAAACAGAGGGCCCGTCCGAACTGGAGACATTAAAAGAAAGAACTATTTCCGCCGTAAGAGGAGGCGGGACTGTTGCCACAAGATTTATCCTCTGGAAAAGCACCTTAAGAGCAACAGCCGACAGGCCGCTTTTGGGCTATGGCCGCGATACGCTGGCGCTGGTGCTTCCGAAGTACTTACCCGAAGAGATACACGAAATTGAGAAAAATACGTATTACGATAAAGCCCACAACGAATTGTTGGAAACGCTCATAACTACGGGAATTTTGGGCTTAATTGCCTTTCTCTGGATAATTATTGCTCTTTACCGAAACAGCTTAAAAACCTTGGGCTCAATTAAAAAAACCGACTTAGCCTTAACACTCGGCGGGCTCTTGGCCGGAATAACCGCCTGCCTTGTCCAGCTGCAATTCAACCCCGCCTCAGTAAATTTTGATTATCTTCTTTGGATAATGATGGGACTGGCCTTATCCATCGGTCAACTGACAACCCCTAAAGAAAAGGAGATTGAGCTCCCCTGGGTAGAACGGGGCACTCCCCACTATCTCGCCGTTTTCGCAATCTCCGGCCTTTTAATCTTCACCCTGTATAAAACCACCATTGAGCCGATACGAGCCGATTTCTGTTTTAAAGAAGGATTTAGAGCCGAGTTTTACGAGATGAGCACGGAAGCTATAAATTTGTTTGAAAAAGCAGCCGATGAAAAGGTCGGAAGCGAAATGTATCTTTTAAAACTGGGCGACATTTACAAGGCAAAGATGGAGTCCACAACATCCAAAGAGTACAGAGAATATTTCGATAAAGCCATAAAAGCATACGAAGAAGCTCGAGACCTCAATCCATACAGCATAAATCCCTATATCTCTTTGGGAGTCATATATGGAAATTACAATCAGCCGGAAAAAGCCGCGGAGAACTTTAAGAAAGCAATTGAGATAGACCCTTATATGGAAGGAAGCCACCTTGGGTTGGGCTTCGCCTATTTTAAGATGGGTAAAACCAACGAATCCATACCCGAGCTCGAAAGAGCAATTGAACTAAATCCGAAATGCAACAAGAATGCCTATAACTTTTTGGGGCGGGCCTACGGCGTTAAAAAAGACTGGAAAAATGCTTTAGAGATAGTAAATAAAGGTTTAGAAATCTGGCCCGGGGACAAAGAGCTAAAATTAACATTAAACGAAATAAGTGAGGCAAAAAGCAAAAATTAATAAAACATTTTAAACACCTGGTCCCTCACTGCGAAGATAAAAGAAGCCGGAAACAAACCCTGTCCCGATGGAAAATTTAAGGTTTCAAAAAGGATTGATTTGTTCATCGTCAGATCGGTATCCGATTTTCTTACTCGCCTAAAGAGTTTTATTTTGTGGGTCGGACATGCTCCACGCTCGGCCGTATCCGCGGCTATACTCTCGTTCGGACGGGCCGAGAATAACTCGCTTACGCTCAGACACAGACTCTCGGGCGCTCACTTTGTTCGCCTGCCCGCCTATGGAGGGCTTTCCAGCACATTCCACTCGTTTCATCGGGGCGGCCTCAAGTTTCGATTTGTCCGACCCACCGGAATTGGAAAAACTTAAAAACAATGAAAACTTCTACTTTTGTTTTTCCTGGTGACTGGAAGCTGCCAGATGCTGGTCTGTATCAGATATCAGGGAGGCTATTTTAAATGATATGGCAATTTGGTGACATGAGAACTTTAATCCATTAATTACTTAATAACCTTGGTATTACCGTATTAACGTTAATACGGTAATAGTTTATAGTTAATTATGAATTTCTAAAAGGGGTTAAACGAAGCGGCGTGCTCATATGCTTTGCTTGTCCACCTGCCCACATCCCCGCCTGCCTACGCCTATTATGCCGCTAGGCATTGGCGGGGCCAGGGTGGAGGGTTTGCCCGAACGGAGCGTTGTCGTAGGTGGGGTCGCTGTCTACTTGACCCACGGGGGACTGAAAAACAAAATACAAAACACTTTCTACAGGCAGGCAATGACACCCTATTCGTCATCACGAGCCCGAAGGGCGTGGTGATCTCAAGATTGGCCGCGTCCCGATGAAACATCGCTCCTCCCGCCAGAGGCGGACAAGCGCAATGACACCTTTACCGTCACTGCGAACGACCAAAGGGAATGTGGCAGTCTAAATTGCTTCACTGCCTACTATCACGGTAATAACGAGAGGTATCGCTTACGCATCATTGTAAATTTAAAAACCGAGATTGCCACACTTCGCTCGCCGTGCGTGCCTGCCGGCAGACAGGCAATGACAGATCAAACCAAAGGCTCTTCGCAATGACCAATCTGTGGGCAGATCCTCCAGAGGCGGGCGGGCCAGGTAAACCAGTGGTTTATAGTACTAATGAGGGAAATAAAAAAGCCCCCGTTTCGGGGGGCTTTTTTATTCTTAACTTTTGTTCTTAACTTTTGGCTCCTTTAAGAATCAAGAACCCGATTAATCGTCTTTTACCATCCACCGGTTGGCGTATAAGCTGTATCATCAACAACAAGATTACCGACAGCATCGGTTATAGTATTTTTACCCGATGTAAAGGTAAAGCTATCGCTGAATGGCGTGTCATTTACGTCGAGAGTAAAGGTTAACGTTAACGTAACCACCTTACAATCCGTGCTAACGCTCACTGTATATAAGCCTCCGCTGTTACTACCCGCGGTGGCAAATGTACCAAGGGTGCTAAACACTCCGTCGCTACCAATAGTACCATTGGTAGCCGAACTCGCGTCAATGGGCTCATTGAAGGTGATGGTTATCGTGTCTCCATCGTCCAATTCATCCGCAACACCACCATTAGCAAGAACCATACTTGCAGGATATGGCTTTGTCGTATCAAGAGTATAGCTAAAGCCGGCTGACAACGGGCTCTCATTGCCGTATTTATCGACAATCTTAACCTTCAGAGCATAAGTCCCATCCGTGCTAAGAGCAGTAGCAAAAGTAGTTATGGTGGTGCTTGCCGCATCCACTACAGTAGCTATGGTCGCAAGCTCAACAAGGTCAGCGCCGGTTGCGTCGTAAAGCGTCATGATACCGGCAGCTTTAACCGCGTCATGCAAGACTTTAACGTCAGGCGCAGTATCCGATGACGGGCCGGCCGGTGAATTGGTTGTCGCGCCGATTCCTCCATTAACCGAATAAATGCCGGGCGCAGCTATCGGTGTGCCCCAGTTTTCGCCGGAAACCCTGATGGCAATCAACCTCTCTACAGAATTGATGATTGCTCCTGTTCCGCCGAGAACATAAACGTTGCCCGTACTCACGTCAGTACTTTTCGGGAAAATCGTCTTTAGATAACTCTCGGTAGTCGCGTTAAAGTCTGACGTATTGGTAAGCAAAAGCGGTTTTCCCAGAATGGCTCCCGCCAAAGCGTCCGCGAAGTCATCGCCTCTTGCCACAGACCACGTGGAAGCAATGTTAGCAGCAGTGCGATTCCACAGGTCAGCATGCTTGGCCACCTCAACGGCTGTAGCATACCTGTCGGCTCCGGAAACGCGCTTAATGGTTCCGGAGGTAAGCGTGGCAAGCTCGCTAACGACTGTGTCTGAAACAACGCCGGTTCCGCCAACAATGATAAGTTTCACATCCCTGCCCTCATCGGAAAGAATTAAATCCTTTGTAGCAGTAGGAACGGAATCTTTAGTCACCAACAGAACAGGAAAATCATATTTAGCGCCCGCCGCGGCTGCCGCTAAAGCATCCGGGAAGTTCTCCCCGGTGGCAATCAGATAAGTATTGGGAGCAGCATGGGCCACTTTGGCAATCTCTGCGGCAGTAGCATACCTGTCGGCTCCGGAAATCCTTGTTACGATGTAGTTACTGTTTAGAGCCTTAACTTCATTCTCCACATCGGCAGAGATGGCTCCTGTGCCTCCGAGGATGTAAACCGTTTTTGGAGCATAATTTAAACACCTATTTATCTCATCTTTGGTGGCAGTATCGAGTGAAATTGAGGAAGTCAATAAAATCGGCGCGCTCTTGGCGTCGGCGAGAACACCTCCAGCCAAGGCGTCCGGAAACGCGTCTTTGCGGGCAAGAACTACGGCTGATGCTCCACCAGTGGTCGGATGCTTTTCTTGGGAAACCGCAACGGCCGTCTCAACCCTGGTCGCGCCGGAAAGCCGGGTTGTGTATGACGCGTAATCGGCATAAGCCGGTAGCGCCATAAATACCATTGGCAACATCATGGCAATCGTAAGTATAATGGCTATTTTTTTTCTCATATTTACGTCTCCCTTCAAATAGGATAAATTTTTCAAATTGTTATTCATCTATTTCCCCCCTTTCTTAAGGAGTTTGTTACTTTTCTATATGCTAAAACCCTTTAAAAACTGTAAATTTTAAATTACCGTGCCTACCGTGCCTACCGGCAGGCAGGCCGGCAGGCAGGCCGGCAGGCAAGTGAAACATAAACTAAAACGCCCCGCAACTCTCAATTTTCAATTCGGGCCTGTAGCCGCATTTCCTAAACATAGACAATTATTACATATATCGGCAAAAAATCCTTCATTCTTTAGTTTAAATAAAAAAACAAAGGGAAATAAAAAACCCCGCCAACGGCGGGGTTTTTTATTCTTAACTTTTGGATTCTTCTAGATTGCCGCGTCCCGATGAAACATCGGAACTCGCAATGACACCTTTACCGTCACTGCGAACGACCAAAGGGAGTGTGGCAGTCTAGATTGCCGCGTCGCTATCGCTCCTCGCAATGACGAGTGGGTTTAAGAATCAAGAACCCGATTAATCTAATCGTTCTCTTACCAGCTACCGGTTACCGTATAATACCCGGTAGGAACAACTCCGTTACCGGCAACGTCGGTTATAGTGCTATTCGAGAATCCGAAATTACCGCCGAATCCCGTATCGCTTGTACCGTAAGTCATGTCTACTGTTACTGTAACCACTTTACCGTCCGTGCTAATACTTGTGGTGAATGATCCTGCGGTGTTGCTGCCCGCAGTGGTAAATGTACCAAGACCAACAAACACTCCGCTTGATGCACTAATAGCGCCCGCGCTAGCTACCGAACTATCAGCCGGATTAAGAGCTTCATTGAAGGTGATGATAAACTTCTCACCCGTCTGGGGTATGTGATCACCATTACCATTATCCGTCACTATGGTCGAAGGATGTGGAGCTGTCGTGTCAAGAACATAGCTGAAGCTAGATGATAAGGCACTCTCATTACCGTACTTATCGGCATGCTTAACCTTAAGAACGTAAGTTCCGTCAGTAGTAAGAGCGCTACTCGTTAGTGTGGTGTTAGTTGCCCCACTTACACCAGCCGTATCACTCGCAAGCTCAACAAGGTTAGCGCCGGTTGCATCATAGAGAGTTATAACATCATTCGTTGCAACTGCTGCATGATTCACTTTAACATCAGGCGTAGTATCCTTTGATGGGCCGGCCGGTGAATTAGTTGCACTGTCAACCTCAGTAATACTGGGCGTAGCTATCGTTGTTCCCCAGTTTTCACAGGAAACTCTAACAGCAACCGCTCTCTCTACGGAACCGGCAATCGCGCCCGTTCCGCCAAGAATAGTAATGTTGCTGGTAGTTCCATCGGCATCCTTCGGATAAATCGCTTTAAGATAACTCTCGGTAGTCGCGTTAAAGGTTGATGATTGAGTAAGCAAAAGCGGTTTTCCCAGAATGGCTCCCGCCAAAGCGTCCGCAAAGTCATCGCCTCTTGCCATGCACCACGTTTGAGCAGCTGAACCAGTAACAGCATCCTTACTCCACAAGTCAACATGTTTGGCTACCTCAACTGCCGTAGCATACCTGTCGGCTCCGGAAACGCGTTTAATGGTTCCATCCGTAAGCGTAGCAAGCTCGTCAACGACCGCGTCTGAAACAACAGCTGTTCCGCCGATAACAATAAGCTTTACAGCCCTGTCGCTAAGAATTAAGTTCCTTGTAGCAGCCGGAACGGAATCTTTAGTCACCAACAAAACAGGGAAGTCCTTAAGTGCGCCGGCAGCAGCTGCCGCTAAAGCATCCGGGAAGTTCTCCCCGGTAGCAATCAGATAAGTATTGGGAGCAGCATGGGCCGCTTTGGCAATCTCCGCGGCGGTTTCATATCTGTCGGCTCCGGAAATCCTTGTTACCGTGTAATCGCTATCGAGAGCTTTAACCGCGTTCTCCACATCAGTGGAGATAGCCCCCGTGCCTCCAAGGATGTAAACCGTTCCTGCCAAACCATTTAAAGACCTGTTTATTTCATCTTTAGCAGCGCCGTCAAGCGACGTTGAGGAAGTCAATAAAACAGGCGCGGTTTTGACATCGGCGAGAACACCTCCGCCCAACGCGTCCGGAAACATATCTTTGCGAGCAAGAACTACGTTAGTTGCATCAGCAGTTGCTGGATATTTTTCCACAGAAACCGCAACGGCCGTCTCAACCCTGGTCGCGCCGGAAAGCCGGGTTGTATATGTCGCGTAATCGGCAGAAGCCGGTAGCGCCATAAACACCATTGGCAACATCATGGCAATTGTAAGTATAATGGCTAATTTTTTTCTCATATTTACACCTCCTTTCAAGTGGGATAAATTTTTTAAGTTGTTATTCATCTATTTCCCCCCTTTCTCAAGGAGTTTGTAACTCTTCTATATGCTAAAGCCCCTTAAAAACTGTAAATTTTAAATCGCGAAGCGCGAACTAAAACACCCCGCAACTCTCAATTTTCAATTTGGGCCTGTAGCCGCATCTACTAAGTATAGACAATTATTACATATATCGACAAAATATCCTGCATTCTATAGGAATTCAAAGATATTTTTACCTTATTATACGAATAACTCGCGTTAAAGATACTGCTTTTTGTTAAAAAATTTGTAAATTTCAAAATAAAAAGCTTTCTCAAAAACTACACTACGGCGCTTACCGCAAACTTAGTATTTAAGAAGGCTTCATCTCAAACTACAATTTAGACAGTTCATATACAAAATATGCTAGTTAAAGTATTCCTTAAAGTCAAGGAAAAATTAAGAAATCAGCTGCCAGCTACGTCACTCGCGCTCCATTGTAAAATCAAAGGGTATAGGGTAATGCCCTGCCTGCCGGCAGGCAGGGCAGGCAATGACGAGGAAGAATTGCTTATTTCACCCCCACCTCCGCCAGAGGCGGACAGGCTAATCCTCCCCCGTCAAGGGGGAGGGAATTTAAGCTATCTGCCCCGCCAGAGGCGGGCAGGCATAAGCCATCTGCCATCAGTTAATTTGTATAGAGCTGGGTTTGCTTTAAGTTGAAATCAATAATTTTTTAACCACATCGATAAAAATTTTAGCGTTCTTAAGCATCTCTTCGGCTGCATCTTTTGAAAACTCACCGTAATAATCAGCGTTCTCCCGTAAAATCTTACCAAATTGAAGAGCTTCGACTAATTTGTGGTCTATGAGTCTCTTCTCGACAAACAGGGCCCTTATGCTCTCAACTAAACAATAATGACTTCTTTCCCGGAAACCTTTGGAGTAAAGTAAAGCTCTCGCCGAATGGAACATGGAGTAATATGCTTGAATTATGCTCCATTTAAAATTGCCTTCTTTAAAGCTACTTTGAGAAGCACCATAGTCAAATTTAGCTTGACTGATTTCCTTTGAAACAAGCTTTTTGGCTCTCTCAAAGACAATAATCCTCTTTTTCTTAAGACATTCATCAAATTCTCTACTCATTTTCCCTCTCCCAAAGCGCCAAACCCCTCTCAATTTCATCATAAAAAATTGGGTCCTTCTTTTTCAAGGAAGGAACATCTATCGGTTTCTTGACAATCAATTGAATTTTCTCAGCTAATTGGCTATCCCCAACGATGTCGAGAATTTTTCTAGGGTTGTTACTTAAAACAAAAAGATCAAAATCGCTTTCTTCAATATTTGTCCCAGAAGCAGCACTGCCAAAAAGAACAACTTTTTGGCTAACGCTCTTTAACCTAGTAAGGAGCGGTTCAAACAAAATCAGGTTTGCAACTAACTTAAGTTGCCTGATAAGTGGATTTTTTAAATCAACCGTATAAAAAGACATTTTGCCCCGTTTTTCAACCACCACCAGATTATCCTCAGCTAAATCTTTCAAGGCGAAATTAGTTCCAGCACGGCTGACATTTGTTGCCTCTTTAATTTCCTTTTCTGTATATTTATAAGTAGGGTTGGAGATTAAAAAGAAAAGAATTTTGTGATAGTTGGTAAAAAATAGTTTCTCTTTTACACTCATTTTATTTAACCTCATTCTAATATATTAGATTTAAGTCTATTATATTAGAACATCAAGACACCGTCAATTAAATGTAAAGGGCAGCCCTTAGTCAGCTACCAGCCTCCAGTCGCCAGCCTCCAGCGAAAAACTAAAAATAAAAAATAAAAATGTTAAAAGCAGCCCTTTAAGGCAGCCCTTAAGTTCAGCCCTCAAGTTCAGCCCTCAAGTTCAGCCCTTAAGTTCAGCCCTTAAGTTCAGCCCTTAAGTTCAGCCATTAGCCCAGAGATTGCCACGTTCCGATGAAACATCGGAACTCGCAATGACGAGGGAGAATTGCTTATTTCACCCCCACCCCTGCCTACCGCCGTGCCTGCCGGTAGGCAGGTTAATCCTCCCCCGTCAAGGGGGAGGGAAAGAATAAGGGGAATTCAGCTTCTAACCCTTAGCCCCTCCAGAGGCGGGCAGGCATCTGCCATCAGCCATACGCCATTTATGAGATTGCTAAGTCGCTACGCTCCATTGGAAAATGTAAAATCAAAGGGCATGGGATAATGCCGTGCCTGCCGGCAGGCAGGGGGAAAGGGTAAAGTAAAATACGGAGATTGCTTCACTCCCGCCTGCCTACGTCTATGATGCCGTCAGGCATTGGCGGGCAGGTCCGTTCGCCGTGCCTACCGGCAGGCAGGCAATGACGAAAGAAGATTAAATGCCCAGGGCGTTTGCGATCTCATTGTCAACTACACTTGAAACGGCACCGGAGCCGCCAATAATATAAGGCCCGCTTATGAACGCACTTTTTGCCTCAAGATAGCTTTTTATACCGGAAGGCAACTCGCTCGGCTTAACCAGAAGAAGGGGGGCTGAATTCATCGAGGCAAGGGGCGCCGCGGAAAGGGCATCCGGGAAGAGGTCTCCTCTGGTTATATAAACATTTATCGGCGCCGAGAAATATTGATTGGCAATCTTGTAAGCTGTGTCGTATCTGTCTGTACCCGCAATCCTCGTTACGGTTATACCCATTGCAATGAGCGCGTCTTGCACAGTTTGAGAAACCGCGCCCGTTCCTCCCACTATAACCACACTACTTATATTTAAGCTCGAGAGAGTATCTTCTGTTTTCTTTGGAAGTACATCTTTTCTTACGAGAAGTATCGGTTTTTGGTTTTCAGCGGAATGGCTCGAGATAGCCAACGCGTCGGCAAAATTCTCACCGGTTGCAATTATCGCTGTCCGGCTGGGCGAGCCAACCTCCAGAGCAATTTTTGCCGCCGTATCATACCTATCTTCACCCGATATTCTTGTAACGCTCAAGCCAAGTTGGGATAATTTTTGCTCAACGGTTGAAGATATCGCACCTGTGCCTCCCAAAATTATAGCCCTGGTCGCACCCAGTCTTTTTATTTCAGCTTCAGTCTCAGCGGTAAGCGTGGCGCTTTCGGTAAGCAGTATGGGACATGAATTCTTGTAAGCTAAAGCCGCCCCTGCCAGCGCGTCGGGAAAGAGATCTCCTCTCGCGATAACTACCGCATTAGATGTCTCCCAGCCCTTGGTGGATATCGCGCATGACGTCGAGTAACGGTTTAAGCCGGCGAGACGCGGAATGCGAGAAATGGTAAACCAGGTGCTTCTTAGCCCCAAAACGCTTTTAAACTTGCTGCCCGATACTTCCACTTCACCATCGGTTCCAATAATCTTTACCGTCCCCACCCTTCTAGGGCCACGCAAAGAAGTTATCTCAAGACCAATTAGCGTGCCAGGAACCTTTGTGGCATCATTTGCGTTTAATTTTGTTTCAATTTCAGAAACCGTATGGGTTGCGCTCCAGTCACGATGCACTGAACTTGTGCAATAAGGACAGGAGACGGCTTTGCAATAGGAAAGTACAGAAACCCACACATCCTCTGAATTTTCAGTGGAACCGCCGCAAGTGGAGTGATAGTAAGCTGTAATTGGCCCATCACTATTCATAATTAATTTTCCGGCTGTGGCATCAACAGCCGCGTTTGTACTTTCTCTCTCGTGATCGTACCCTAGATAAACTTGACAGTGGGTGGTAGCGCACAAATCATAATTGCCATGTTTGTCGATATTTTTAAACGCGTAATTTCTCGCCGCGCACGCCTGGGCTTTAAGCGCCTCTGCAGACCAGCTCGAGGGCATCTCTGAGGGAACCACTCCGTAAAGATATTTATCAAATGAAAGCTCGTTTATGGCAGCAAGGCCATCGGTGAGCGATTGAACTATCATGCTTCCGCGAAAGCGGTTGTAGGTCGTCTTCTGTGGTAATTTAATGAGACCTGAAACGGGAACAAATTTTATCGGATAAGTATATTGTCCAAGAACGGTGCTGTCTGGTTTAACAACTTGATACTGTATCCCCGCGAGGCGAACCCTCCAAACTTCATTGGCTAGACCAGAGCCAATTTTAGTTGAACCACCGGCCCAGATTTCAAAGCCACCCGTGCAGGTAACGGATATTTCCGACTGCTTCGTAAGTAATCCTATTTTTATTGTGGCGGGAACGCTTCCCGCTTCCAATGTCGTCCCTTGATAATAGTGCGCAAGGATTTGGTCATAGGTAAAGCCAGCTTCGGCCATACCCTTGGCTCCATACTGACACATACCGACGGCGTGTCCCCAACCATGCCCTTCAATTACAATGGTATCTGTGGGGCTCAGGGCAAAAGCTAAGGGGGAGCCAATAAAAAACAAACTTCCAAGCAATGTAAGTGCTGTAACGAATGCTGCCAATTTCTTAAACACATTTATCAACTCCAAGAAGTTAAATTCAAACCTGAGATTGCTTCACTCCATTCGCCGTGCCTACCGGCAGGCAGGCAATGACAAGTTGGTTTGAGATTGCTTCGACTTCCAACCTTCGGTCAATGCGCCTTATATCCTCACCATGAATGGCGGGGTTTTACGTCTAATAAACTAAACGACAAAATGAGTTTTTGGTTACGATTTTTCCTAAAGAGATTATCGACAATTATCTGAAACTACTTTAATACGCGCCTTCTCGGCGAATAACTTTTACCACAGTTTTAAATAATATCTTTACATCAAGCCAGAGTGAACGATTCTTTACATAATCTAAATCGAGAGCCATAAGCTTTTCAAATGTGATGTCCGTTCGTCCCTCAATTTGGGCAAGACCTGTGAGGCCGGGTTTAACATATAACCTTTTCAATTGCAATTCGTTACAATGCTCCAATTCGCAATCGACCAAAGGCCTTGGACCAACAAGACTCATCTGCCCCCACAAAACATTTAAGAGTTGGGGTAACTCATCGATGCTGGTTTTTCTGAGCAACCGCCCTAAAGAAAAAACACGGGGATCTTCTTTAAGCTTTACAAAGGGCTCGGTCCGTTCTTTAAATTCAGGGAGTTTGTGTAAAACATCTTCGGCCTCAACGACCATCGTTCTAAATTTAACAACGTCGATTAAGTCACCATTTAAACCAACTCTTTTTTGCCTAAAAAACACGGGGCCGGGAGAGGACAGCTTTATGCTTAAGGCGACCATAAGCATTATGGGAGAGAGCAACATCAAACCGAAAACGCTCCCCAAAACATCCAAAAGACGCTTAATAACCAGATAAGCACTTAAAGTGCGACTTTGTTCAAGATAACCTGTTAAACTATCCAATCAAACCTCCCCTTAGCATATCTTTCGGATAAGATATCTCCCAATTCACTTACTAAAAACTATGTTGTTACTATATGTGAGATTACATCGTCGTGCCTACCTGCCGGCCGTGTCTATACGGCTCGCAACGACAAAACAAACCAGGTATCAGGCGATAATGAGGAGTGTCATTTATTGCTTCTCGAATACAACTCCCATCTCAATAAACACTCATAAAACACATAATAAACCCAATGGCCAGTTTTTTAAATCCTTCATTCTATATCGACAAAAATCCCGTCATTGTCCAATGATTTTTGAGCAGCCGCCAAAACCTCAACAACCCTAAGTCCGTTTTCACCATCAGTTCTCGATCCGTTTCCACTCTTTATACATTCAATAAAGTGAGTACATTGATTTCTAAGCGGCTCACTCAACTGCAACTGCGGTATGTAAATATCACCATATTTGTAAGCAAGCTGGAAACTCCCAAAATCCTCAAACTCTCTTTCGGTTTTAGGATTGTAAGTAATCCCTCTGTCATAAATCCTTATTTTATCGACATTCTCCATATCATCAAAGACGGCCATTTTCTTGTCCCCTATTACAGTTGTCCTTCGTAATTTGCACGGATCTAACCAACTAACGTGAATACTTGCCAAAATATTGTTCTCGAACTCCATTAAGAGAAAGACAACATCTTCGGTGCTTTCAACGATATAAGACTCGCCTTTGGCGCTAACCCTTTTAGGTTCCTGTCCAACCAGGTAGTTAACTATAGATATATCATGGGGAGCGAGGTCCCACATGACATTCACGTCTTCCCTAATTCTTCCCAGATTGGTCCGGTTAAGATACAGATAATAAATGTTTCCAAGCTCTTTGGAGTCAATAATCTCCTTAAGTTTAACAACTGCGGGGTTATACTCCATAATATGGCCAACCATAAGAACTTTGCCCTGTTTTTTAGACAAATCGATAAGTGCTTTTGATTCTTCAGCAGTTAAAGTAAGAGGTTTTTCTACAAGCACGTGTTTTCCCGTATTTAAGCACTTTTTGGCCAAATCAAAATGGGTATTTGCCGGAGTAGCTACAATAACGGCATCAATCTTGTCGTCCGCAATCAATTCATCAGGGTCTTTGAACACTTTAAGGGAGGATAGAACCCTCTTAGAATGCTTCAGATTTTCTTCGTTAAAATCGCAACAAGCATACATTTGAGCATCGTTAAGATGCTCAAAATTTCTTATATAGTTCCTGCCCCATGTCCCACAACCAATTAAACCGATACTTATCATATTCTTTTATCTTTCACCCTTTATTAACCGGCTCTTTATTATTCTTTGGTATCCGATAATCAAGAGAAATTATAGCACAATCAAAAACTATTTAAAGTAAAAGCCGAGCAATTTGCCTTGCCACATCATCGGAGATTGGTCCGCTTCCGCCAAGCAAAAATACCTCTTCAAGATCGGAAGCGTAAACACGAATATAGCTTGAGACATCGGGGGGCAAACTATCCTTTTCAACTAAAACAATCGGAGCACACTTCTTAGCCGCCAAACAAGCGCCACTTAAAGCATCCGGAAAATCCGCTCCCGTGGCAACATAAGCACAAGTCGGAGCGGAAAAATACTTCTTAGCAATTAAAGCTGATGTCATAAATCTATCTGCCCCGCTAATTCTTTCGGGATTATAGTTGTTTTTTGTGAGCCAATTCTCAATATCCTGAGAAACCGCGCTTGTTCCGCCCACGATAATTGTCTTGGTTATTTCAAGCGATGAAAGCATCGACTCAACATCAATCGTAACTCCGTCTTTAGGAACGAGCAAAATCGGAATCTGGTTTTTGGCCGCGTAACTTGATATCGAGAGAGCATCCGGAAAGTTCAAACCTGAAGCAATAACTGCCGTCTTTGAAGGCGAGCCGACTATTTTTGCAATTTTAGAAGCAGTTTCATACCTATTGTTTCCTGCAATTCTGTCCACGGAAAGATCTATACTCTTTAATTGAGATTCAACCACGCTCGATATCGCGCCCGTTCCACCCAGTATTATACATTTAGTTGCCTGAAGTCTCTTTATCTCATCCAAAGTCTTTGAGTTTAGGGAGGAAGAACCCGTAAGCAATATTGGCGCATCGTATTTGTAAGCCAGGGACGCTCCGGCCAAAGCATCGGGAAAATCATCCCCTCTCGCTAAAATAACGGTTGATGCCAAGTCCCAGCCCTCTTTCGATACACAAACCGCCGTCTCGTATCTATCGCCACCTGCTATTCTCGGGAGGGTAGTCAAGAAATATTTATCTATGCCATTAAAAATACCTAGAGCCATACTTTGTCTAAAAGTCGGAGAAAGAAGAAGCCTTGCCTCGTCGGGATTGGAAACAAAAGCGCCTTCCACCAAAACGGCGGGCATATTGGTTCCGTTTAAAACCCCAAAATCGTACGTTGATTTAACACCGCGGTTATGGATAGAAATTTGTTTTATTAACTCACTTTGAATATAAGTTGCCAAAAGCGTACCGAGGGTGCTTCCCGGATAATGCCACGTTTCGGTTCCGTGGGCAGTTTGTGTTGTATGAGCATTGTTGTGGACAGACACAAAGATGGCGGCTCTCGCGTTATTCGCAATATCACACCTATCAATGACATATTTAGAAGAGATCGGTATATAAACATCGGTTTCGCGAGTCATAAGGGTTCCGTATCCCGCATTTTTTATTAAATTCTTTAATTTAAGAGATATATCGAGGTTAGCATCGCTTTCCCAGAGTTCGAGGTTGTTTAATGAATTTACCCTATTTGGCAGTTTCGTAATCGGATTTATTTCATTTTTGATATATCCGGCAGCCGTATTTGTGGTTCCATCGCTTATAAATGTTATTTTATATGTTGAGGGGTCAATAACAAAACCAAAGTTGGTAGGGTTGGAACTTGTTGCTCCGGGATCGCTACCTCCGTGGCCGGGATCTATGCAAATTAATGGAGCAGCAAAAGCGGTGGCACACAGCAGAAGGAAGATCATTGCTACTGATATTATTGCAAATGCCGGCCTGAATAATTTCAACTTAAACCCTCCTGCCTTACTTTTTATCCTACTTTATTAAATCGGCATTACGGGAAAATTCCTGAGTTTTAAAGTTAAAATTGCTTCCCACAATTTCAAGAGGTTCTCCATTAACCAAAAACCTCACTCTTTTAATGGTTGGGAGTTCGGTTAACGTATTTACAATGGAATAAACAGTCATGTTCTCAGCAGCACTGCCCAATTGGTAATTCGCCTTAAACTCTTCGCTAAAATTAACGTATGCCGTTTCATCCTCTATGTTTATGCCATTAAGCTTAGTTCCTTCAGGAATTGTCGAAACATATCCGGCTTCTTCGGACCCCTTGATTAGTTCTTCAATCGCCGCCTCAGCAAGAGTTTCCGTTTTAAGAACTTCTCTTGTCTCGGGCAAAAGATACATTGCTTGTTCGTCCGAAAAATAAAGGGTGAGTTTGGTTGTTTCTAATTCAATTTCAGACTCATCCGCAATGGTTCCCGTTGATTTCGAAAATTCCTCAGCTATTTCGGGTTCGTTCGCAGGTTTCGTTTCAAGTTCTTTTTCCTCACGACACCCTGTTAAAAAAATACTGAGCGCGCCCACAACCAAGAGAATTGTGAGAAGTTTAAAGTATTTCATTCCGCCTCCTACAAAAAAACAAATTCCGCCATCATATATAAATATAAAGGCGGGGTCTTTTCTTAAGCTACTGTAAAAGTATTAACTCTATTATACCTTAATCGACAATATTATCAAACTGCTTCAGCGTTACATTTATTACATTTTAATTCATTGCCGAGACGAACAACGACTGCCATGAAAAACCAGAAGAAAAGCATCGTCGTATGAACTTCGAAAATGTTTGCAGCCAAGGCCTCAACTAAAACCGCAACAAAACCAGCCATAAAACCAGCCGTCAAACCCCTTAAAAAATGAGGTGTTTCATCACTTAAAACAATGCGACGTGCTTCAATAAAGAACTTAATCAGCATAAACAAGAACACAATTATTCCCAGTGTTCCCACTTCACCCCAGAGTTGCATCCAAAATGTATCTATCTGTGCCATACTCATGGGTATACCGTATTTCTCGTAAATGGGCGTGTTGAAGATTGCGGCCACCGAGCCACCATACCTTCCCGGACCCACTCCCAACAGAAAATTGTCTTTTACAACCCTCATCGTTTGCACATAGTAGAACGCTCTTCCTCCACCATGAAAAATAGCAGTCGGAGGGCCATAACTCGACCTTAAATACTCCATAGAAAAACCCTCTAAAAGACGGCCCGCAATCTGCTGGGGAAAAGCGATGCTTGCCGCCAAAAGCAACACAAATAGAATAATTAACACACGTTTGTCGATTAGCACACCAACAACCACTATGCCCACCAAAAGACCCACCCAAGACTCCCTTGAGAACGTCAAAATCAATGAAAGTATCATCGGAGCAGCAAGCAAAAACAGAACGAGTCTGCGTTTAAAGCGACTTTCATACAGTGCGAGCCCCAACGTCACCGGCAAAAGTATCGAAAGATAAGTCCCAAAAGTGTTGGGGTTTACCATGGTTGAGAACACCCGTAGCATGCTTCCAGCATGATAAGCTCTGTTCTCGGCTATGTTCATGAACCAGCCGCCAAAAGCGTAGGGCCCCAAGATTTCCTGAATAATCCCGCCAACTGAAAGAATTGCCGCAACGATAATGGAAATCCAGACCATCTTTTTCAATATATCAGAAGAAATCTCGGAATAAATAATCACATAATAGAGGAGGACATACTGTAAAAACGCACGCAGACCGGCTAAGCCAATCACGAACGGAACCTTATTTAAAACCATGGAAAGAAAAGCTATCAAGAGAAAAACAAGCAAGGGCCTATCGATGGGAGTTGATTGAAATTCTTTTCGACGAGTTGCGGCGATTCTAAAGAATAAACCAAGGAAAACTACCAGCAAAATTACTTCGTCAAAGTACTTCAACGAACTCGGTGCAAAAAGATCGAGGGTCAATTCCACCGGGACAAACAACAGAATAAAATAGATACCGACCTCTATGCGGGAGAGAACAACAATCAAAACACAGAAAGAGATTAATCCCAAAAGAACGAGAAACGGTTGTCGAAAAACTATCGTTCCCATAAAAAAGGCCAACAGAGATAAAGGAAGGCCGATGAGAACCAGTTGCCAAAGAGGTGATGACAATCTATCGGAAAGAAAATCAAACATCTTCTATTTTCCCTTTTTGTCGCCAGATGCAGGAAAGCTTAACCAATAATCAATCCCAAAGGCAAAAACCGAGCCCACAACAGACGAAGCAACCAACGTTATGGCCAAAAGAACAAATATATTTTGCCGCATGGGGGCATCGGGAAGCGTTGCGGGATAGAGAACCCTAAAACCGTTGCTCTTAGCTAAATTGATTTTAAGTTCAGTTGCCTCAGACAATAAATCCTTCCTGCTTATGTAAAGCGCAGCTGTTGCGTTAGTTAAAAGAGATATTCTTAACTCTTGTATTTTCTGGTCCGACGATTTCCCTTCCGAGGTATCTTCGATTGTTTGTTCTGTTTTTGCAATCAAAACATCTTCTTTTTGAAGTATCTCTTCAATCCTCTGTATATCTTTTTCAAGCGGCTCAACCTGGGACTTATATATCTCATTATAATTCTCGACAAACTGTTCGGCAAGAACGTTGCTCAACTTCTGCGCATCTTGAGGGGAAGTCGTTTTTACTACAATTGTTGTTATGAAATTGTCCTCCTGATTTTCAACGTTGACCATTCTTTTCACGGAAAGGGGGTCATAATCCCAACCAAGTCGTTCGATTGCCTCAGAAATAAAAGCCTCGCTGGTTACAATCTCTCTTGTAGTCAACCAGTCGACGACGCGCTTGTTATCTTTATCCAGCGGATCATAAACATGGCCAATCTCAATAATAGACTTACTTTCGTAAAGAGGGGGAGTAGAGAGCTGACTGTATAAAATGCCGACAAGAGCAAATATCACAACTATCGCAATTACCCATTTTCTCTTCCACAAAATACCGGTGTAATCTCTTGGATTAAAAGACACAATTATCACTCCTTAAAAAACCGAATTCTATGTATGTAGACTAACCTTAATTAATTATCATATCAACCAAAATTCCGGGCTCACGTAAATTAAGCTCCGAATAAGCATCCTTCTTCTTTAAGTTTACTTCCTCGGGACAAGTTAGCTTTTTTAATTTGCCCACCTTTATAAGATGATTATCGATTGCTCCCATTTTTCCTGCAAAAATAGTATAAACGGGGGTTCCCAAAATAACAGCTTCACGATTAATTGTGCCGCCGGCACTAATTACCACATCAGAGAAGTATATGAGACTTTGGGCATCAACAACCTTGTCTGTAACTATAACATTTTTCAAAGTCAAATTCTTAAGTCGTAAGCGCTGCTCTTCGGTTCTTGGAAGTATAATTGTACAAACATTTGATTGCCGAGATAGATGATTTAAAATATTATCGAATAACGGGTTCTCGAAACGATGGTAAAGAGCCACGTCGGGTGGCGTTCTAAAGGTAACTATCACCTTTTTCTCATCAACTCCGATATCGTTGAGAATATTCTTATTCGGCTTAAAGCCATATAAGTAATACTCCTCTTTTAAGCCGGGGTAAGGAAATGCCCTCTTGGGCTTTAACCCATACTGACGAAGAACGTCAACCGGGATTAGGTCGGGGAAAAGCGCCTTCTTTGAAATTCTTAAGTTCACATGGTGTGCAATTTTTGCATACTCATAATCAAACATTGTAATATGCGGAATCCTTAAAAAAAGGGAGGCAACGGCCAAGTCGTTTGAGCCATGACTGAGCCCTAAATCAAATTTTTTGCCTTTAGCGAATTTTATTAAATCCTTTGTTCTAGAAAGAAGACCAACCGCTTTCTTTAAAAAACTTTTTCCCCGGTGATGACCGATTAAGGTATAATCTATCTTGTGCATTTCAAGTAGAGGCACGGTTTGAGCAAATTCCCGCGCTGTAATTGTTACTGAGTGGCCTCTCTTCTTTAATTCCTCGATTATTGGTTTAAAAATCACCACGTGAGGTGAGTTCGTTATGTCAATCCATACATTCATATCTTAATTCTCGTTTCTGCTCAATATTTCAACTATCTTTTCAGCGGCATTTCCGTCTCCAAAAACCTGTCTCTGTGAACCTTTTGGCCAAAAATCTTCCACAGCTACCAAAATATCATCATATTTGCTGCCAACCAACGTGTTCCAGCCATCTTCTACCGTTTCCACCCACTCCGTTGTTTCTCTTAAGGTAACACAGGGAATTTTAAAGAAATAAGCTTCCTTTTGTATCCCTCCTGAGTCGGTTAATATTTTTTTGGCATTTTTCTCAAGCATTAAAAAATCCAGGTACCCAACGGCATCAATCAATTTAACATTCTTTGAATTTTCCAGTTTAGGTAACAGTCCATTTTCACTCAAGCTCTTTCTGGTCCTGGGATGAATTGGAAAAACAAGGGTTTCATTGAACGCACAAAATGCTTTAACGAGCCGTGAAAGATTGCCGACATCATCAGTGTTGTTTGCTCGATGAATCGTCGCCAATAAATATTCTTTCTTGCCCAAATTCAACTTATTTAAAATGTCCGACTTGTTCTCGGCAATTTTCCCGAAATAGATTGCCGTATCAAACATTACATCTCCGACGTTACAGACTAGTGGGGAGTCACAAAACTCGGAAACAAATTTTCCTTCATTAAAAACGTTGGTGAATCCCTCATTTCGTAGATTATCTATTGCCGTCTGTGTTGGACAAAATAAATAGTCGGAAACATGGTCAGTTAAAATTCGATTAATCTCCTCAGGCATTGACTTGTCAAAAGAACGCAAACCGGCCTCGACGTGAGCCAGAGGAATATGAAGCTTTACCGCCGCTAGGGCCCCGGCAAGCGTAGAATTTGTATCACCGTAAACCAATGTTAAATCCGGTTTTTCGGATAATAAAACATCTTCGATTTGAGCAAGCATCTCCGCTGTCTGTTTTCCTTGAGAAGCAGAACCCACGCCCAGATTATAATCAGGTTTTGGGATGCCCAGCTGCTCAAAAAAGATAGCCGACATCTCTTCGTTATAGTGTTGACCCGTATGGATTAAAACTTCATGATGATTTTTTCTTATTTTTTTTGATACGGGAGCCGCCTTAATAAACTGCGGACGCGCCCCAACGATGGAAGCAACTTTCATTATAATATTGCCCTTTTAACGACTTCCACTACCGATTCAATTTGTTCTCTTTCAAGTTCAGCGTAGAGCGGAAGTGCAATGGTTTCTTTGGAAGCTTTCTCACTTTCGAGTAAATCCCCCCACTTATAACCCAAATCCGCGTAAACTTCCTGGAGATGAAGGGGTACCGGATAATAAATGCCCGTGCTGATTCCCGCTTCCCTTAGAGCTTTTTCTAACTCATCACGTTTTTTCGTGCGAATTATATATAAATGGTAAACATGTTTCACATTATCCATCTCAAAGGGAGTTGTAACATCGACATTTTTCAAAAGTTCGCTGTATATATAAGCATTTTCCCTGCGTTTATCGTTCCAGGAATCTAGGTATTTTAGCTTTACCAAAAGTATGGCCGCCTGAAGAGCGTCCAACCTGCTGTTGTGCCCCAGAATTGTATGATGATACTTCTTGGGGCTTCCATGCTGTCTTAAAAGATGAACTCTTTCCGCCAAATCTTTATCGTTTGTAACAACCATGCCGCCATCACCCGCACACCCCAAATTCTTGCTGGGGAAAAAACTAAAACAGCCTGTATCTCCAAGACCGCCGATTCTTTTTCCGTTAAATTCCGCTCCGATGGCCTGACACGCATCCTCGATAACCTTTAAATTGTGCTTTTTAGCAATAGCCATAACGATATCCATATCGACCGGCTGGCCAAATATGTGAACGGGCATTATGGCCCTGGTATTTTCGTTGATTTTTTCTTCAATTAAATCTATATCCAAATTAAACGTTTTGGGGTCAATATCTACAAAGACGGGTTTGGCCCCTACCCGTGAAATACACTCAGTAGTTGCAAAGAAGGTGAAAGGAGTGGTAATTATCTCATCCCCTGCTCCTATGCCCATTGCCTCCAACGATAAGATAAGCGCATCCGTCCCATTGGCAACACCAACTCCATACTTTGCTCCACAAAACGCCGCGACTTTCTCTTCTAATTCCTGCACTTTGCTTCCTAAAATAAAATGGCAGCTCTCTATAACTTTCATTACCGCCGCATCAATTTCGTCTTTTATCGAGCAGTATTGGGCCTGTAAATCTAAAAGCGGAATACTCATAAAACCTCCTATTAGTCGGGAGTTATCTGGTTCCTTAGTTTCTTGGCTACGTGGCTACTTGGTTTCTAAATCACCATGTCTCTATGTCGCCAGCTCCCTTTACCCCTGCCTGCCGGCAGGCACGGCATTACCCTTTACCCTTATTTTTGTTCCATGCTCCATTTGCCATCTGCTATCTGCTCTCTGCTCTCTGCTCTCTGCTCTCTGCTCTCTGCTCTCTGCTCTCTGCTACTGATTTTTTAACAATTCTTCCTCTGGCACATCTCTTACGACTCTAGCCGGAATGCCCATCACAAGTTTATATGCCGGAACATTCTTTGTAACAATCGAGCCCGCCGCAATAAAGGATTCTTCCCCAATCTCTATCCCAGGAAGTAAAATCGAATTTCCGCCAACCCTTGCACCTCGTTTTACGTGAGCTCCCTTCATCTCCTTGAGCCTCTTTTCAGTGCGACCCATATAATTATCGTTCGTGAAAGTAACCATCGGAGCTATAAAAACATGGTCTTCAAGAATACTGTAAGCCGTAATGTAGGAATTGGTCTGCATCTTGGTATAGTCACCGATGGAAACTTCGTTCTCAATAGCAACCCCTCTTCCCACCAGAACAAAATCACCAATAACAACCTTCTCCCTTATCGTAGCCAAATCAGCTACCGTAACATTTTTACCAAGCTTTGTTCCCGCATATATAACTGCGCTCGTACCTACGCTGCAATCAGAACCAATCTCAAGGGAAGGTAATATTCCTTCAACCTTAGTGGTACTTGTTGGAGCAAGCTTCGGCTGTCTCCCCAAAACGACATTATCAGCCACAACTGCATTATCTCCAATTTTTGTTCCCGGATAAATAACAACGTTGTTTCCCAAAACCACGTTGGAGCCAATTCTTACATCATCAAATACCACAACATTTTGACCCATCCTAAAATTTGAACCCATCTTAGCCGACTCAGCAATAGCGCAACCACTCAACTCAAACATCTCCTATTTTGATGGGACAGCCACCACTTTTTAAAGATTTTTGTGCTGCCTCAAGAACTTTAACTACTCTTAAGCCATCATGCCCATCACTTAAGGGTTTTTTGCCTTCCTCTATACATTCGATGAAATGCAAACACTCAGTGCGTAGAGGCTCTTCCATTTTTATTGAGGGAATAACTATATCTCCGAAACGTAAGGTCAAATCCTCTCCGTAGGATTTGTAATCCTGGCCTCCCAAACCCTCGACACCTTTATCGTAAATCTTTATTTTTTCGGCACTTTCCATGTCATCAAAAACAACCATTTTCTTACTGCCTACTATGGTGAGTTTCCTAATCTTGTGAGGATCAAGCCAGCTAATCTGCATATGAGCCATAACACTATTGGAAAAATGCAAACTGCAAAAAACGACATCCTCGATTCCGTCGCGAAGATAAGACTCACCTCTGGTCGTAACCTCAACCGGCTCCATATCAAGAAGATAAAGGATAACCGATATATCATGGGGAGCTAAACTCCAAAGAGCATTTTCGTCGCGTCTTACTTTCCCTAAATTTAAACGTTGAGAATATAGGTAATAAACTTCTCCCATCTCTCCTGATTCAACATAAGACTTAACTTTACGAATAGCCGGATGATACTCAAGTAAATGCCCGACCATCAAAATTTTGTTCTTCTTCTCAGCTAAATCAACCAATTCAGAGGAGGTAACACTATCCAAAGTCAAAGGTTTTTCAACATAAACATGTTTATCATACATCAGAGCTTGTTTGGCTAAATCATAATGAGTAGACGCAGACGTAGCAATCACAACCGCGTCCGTATTTGAATCATTTAAAATTTCAGCATAGTCCCGAGTGGTTTTTACTGATGGGTAGAGTTGCTTGATTTTTTGCAAATTCTCTTCCGCTAAATCACAACAAGCGATTAAATTTGCACTTGATATTCTGCTAAAGTTTCTAACAAGGTTTGGACCCCAATAACCGTAACCAATTACCGCTACATTAACCATGTAAAACTCCTCTAATCTCAAATCCTCACTATATTTTGGCCTTTAAATTTATTTAAAACATTTCTGGTATCCACCACAAGGTTTGCTTTTTTCACAACAAGCCCATAATCTACGACAGAATGGCCGGTAATTATCACAACACAGTCTTTCTCTTTAAGCATCTTTTCATTTAACGGCTGGGAATAAAAAAGACTTTTTCTGACCTCAACCTCACTCACATAAGGATCATAATAAGAAACAACGGCTTCTTTTTCCCCCAACAGTTCAATTATTTTTAGAGCAGGAGATTCACGCGTGTCGTTAATGTCATTTTTGTAAGCTACTCCCAGGATTAACACCTTCGAGCCGTTCAGGGGTTTTCCTTGAGAATTAAGGGCATCCATTATTTTATCTACAACATAGTAAGGCATACTTTGGTTAACTTTCCCGGCAAGTTCGATAAACTCGGTATAAAAATTATACTCCTTTGCTTTCCAGGAAAGATAAAAAGGATCTATGGGGATACAGTGCCCCCCCAGTCCCGGACCGGGATAAAAAGGCATAAAACCAAATGGCTTGGTAGATGCCGCCTTTACAACTTCCCAAACATCTATATCCATGCGATCACATAAAATCATAATCTCATTAACCAAGGCTATGTTTACACAACGAAATATGTTCTCCAAAAGTTTTGTCATCTCTGCTGTTTTGGGTGAAGACACCGATACCACTTGATCTACAATCTGAGCATACAGTAAAGAAGCTATACGAGTGCAATTTTTCGTAACACCCCCAACAACCTTTGGAGTATTTTTAATTGAGTACTTTTTGTTCCCCGGATCCACTCTCTCGGGAGAAAAAGCAACAAAAATATCTTTGCCTACCTCAAAATCAAGTTTTTTAACTGCAGGTGGGATAATTTCTTCCGTTGTCCCGGGATAAGAGGTACTCTCAAGAATAAGCAGTTGCCCCTTTTTAAGATGAGAAGAAATTGAATTAATGCTACCCCGAACATATGAAGTATCTGGCTCCCTCATTCTGTTAAGAGGTGTAGGAACACAAATAATTACTACATCTAAATCACTAACAATTCTAAAATCGTTGGTTGCTTTAAGATGACCGCTTCTTGCCAGGTTTTTAATTACATCCCCGTCTAAATCGGGAATATAGTTTTCGCCCTTTGAAATCATATCCACTTTTCCGCAATCGAGGTCTATCCCAATCACATCAAAGCCAACATTGGCCATCTCAACAGCGAGAGGCAACCCCACATACCCCAAGCCAACTATCCCAATTTTCGCTTTTTTCTCGGTTATCTTATTCTCAAGAGACATGACTATCCTTTTCAACAAGTTAATAAACAAGAAATGCTATCACAAAGATTATGTCCTGTCGAACCAACTTATCATTCTACTTAATGGCAAACATCAGTTCGCCCTGAGCCACTAATTCCCCGTCTACGGTGGCTTTCGCGTGCCCGACACCGACAGGACCTTTTGTTTTAACAATCTCAGTTTCCAATCTTAATTGATCTCCG
>JAUWKI010000051.1 GCA_030614255.1 Actinomycetes bacterium | reverse complement strand
AATTGCCGAGGGAGCGTCATTTGTATGAAGCGTTGAAAGTACAAGGTGACCGGTTAGAGCAGATTCAATTGCGATTAAGGCGGTCTCATGGTCTCTTATCTCCCCTACCATGATGATATCGGGATCATGTCGCAAAATGGATCTTAGACCGCTGGCGAAGGTGAGCCCAGCTCTTGGGTTTATCTGTACTTGATTAAGACCATCTAACCTATACTCAACAGGGTCCTCAACGGTAATTATATTTTTCTCATTGGAGTTTAAAACGTTCAGTGTGGCATAGAGGGTCGTGGACTTACCGCTTCCCGTCGGCCCCGTAACTAAAATCGCCCCATATGGTTTCGTAAACGAGGATTCAAACCGCTTAAGAGTCTTGGGCAAAAAACCAAGGTCTTTGAGCCGCATCAGGGTGCTTTCCCTTCTCAACAAACGCAAAACGATCTTTTCGCCATAAACCGTTGGCAAACACGCTACTCGAAAATCAATAGGTTTTTTTTGTACAGTTAAACTAAATCGTCCATCCTGGGGCTTTCTGTGCTCAGCAATATCCATGCTCGCCATAATTTTTAATCTTGAAAGCATAGCGCCTTGGAATCGCTTTGGAAGCCGCATGGTTTCATGAAGAACGCCATCGATTCTAAATCTTACTCGAAAATCATCTTCTTCGGGTTCCACGTGAACATCACTTGCTCTATCATTCACAGACTGTATAATAATTGATTGAACAAGTTTAACAATTGGGGCTTCTTGAGATTCACCTTCCTTAACAAAAGCTTTAATATCCTGCTTTTCCTCAAGAACAGCGCTCTCAACATATGCTTCTACAACCCCGTCCACCCTACAATATTGCTTGATAGCAATTAAAAGGTCGGACTCAACAACTACTACGGGCTTTATCTCGTGACCTGTTACAATCCTGAGGTCATCTATGGCAAATACATTCGCGGGGTCAGCCATGGCAACCACCAATTTATCCTCTTCAAATTTAACCGGCAGTACCATATAGCGAATGGCTATCTCCTCAGAGATGGTTGAGCAGGCATTCTGATCCACTTGAAAATTTGACATATCGATAAATGGCAGATGCATTTGTCCTGCGAGAGCATGAGCAATATCAACCTCAGAGACAAAACCACAATCTACTAAAGCAGCACTTAAGGATTTGTGATCCTGGCAAGAGCTTATCGCTTCCTTAAGCTGCTCCTCAGTAATCAAGCCCGTGTCTATTAATATTTTTCCCAACCCTCTGGTTGCTTTAGACATAAAGTTTCACCTTTTAAATTATTCCGGTCCTAATGCTTCCTCCAAAGCTTTGCGCATCACTTCAATGGGAGAATCTAAGTGTGTCCATATTTCAAAAGCTGCTGCCCCTTGATACAAGAGCATGCTCAAACCACTTAATGTCTTAGCCCCTCTTTCTTTCGCAGCAGAAATTAATTTGGTTTTTAACGGTCTATAAATCAAATCGCATACAAAATGTTTGCGAGATATCAAGTCGGCAGGGAAAGGACATTCTCCCCTGTTCATCCCCACAGGAGTAGCATTGATAATCAAATCCACCGTTGAAAAAAAATACTCCAAATCACTTTGAAAATCAAAAGCTTCAATATGACAAGCAAAGTTGCTCTTAATCAAAGAGCAAATTTCGTCGGCCTTTTCCCAAGTACGATTCAGTATTTTTAGTTCACTGGCTCCGGATAAAGCTAACGTCACCGCAATGGAACGTGATGCTCCACCGGCACCGACTATCAACACATTTTTACCCTTTGGGTCAAAACCACCATCTTGGACTAAAGCCGTTAAAAAACCTCGCCCATCTGTGTTGTATCCGACCAACTTGTTATTACTCATGTGAAGTGTGTTAACGGCCCCGATAACTCGAGTACAAGACGAAATCTCATCTAAACAAGGAAGGACTTTTTCTTTATATGGCATAGTCACATTGGCTCCAACAAAATTCTTTATGGAGCAGAGACCCTTAATCGCCTTATTTAGAGACATGCTCTCCACCGGCAAAGGAAGATAACACCAATTTAAGTTTAAATGATTAAAGGCAGCGTTATGGATAGCAGGCGACAGAGTGTGTTCTAATGGATAACCTAAGATGCCGACGAGTCTTGTATTTCCGTCAACCTTTAACATGACTATCTCCTTTTATCTCTCTTTAAAATCAAACGTTCCAGCTTCCTTAAGATTTTTGTATAGAATAAGTCATTTTTACTTAAGGGAACTACAAGTATCGTAAAGAGGCCTATCCTGTTTCCCCCAAGCACATCAGTAAATATTTGGTCTCCAATAACAGCCGTCTGATCTCTGTTCGCTCCCAAAATCTTCATCCCTTGTTCAAAAGCCTTTTTCCTGGGTTTTGCCGCTCTTGCAACAAGCGGTAAATCCAAATTTTTTACAGCTTTGTCCACTCTAGCTTTCCAATTATTCGAAATAATACATACCTTAAAACCTTCATTAAACAATTTTGCAAACCATTCTTTTAAATCCTCCGAAACTTCTCTTTCTTTTCTAGGTATTATCGTGTTATCAAGATCAATTAATAAACTTTTAATTCCCTTTTCCTTAAGTGAGTTTAAGTCTATATCAAAAATTGAGTCGTAGTATTTATTTGGGTAAAACCTTTTCATAAATCTATCTTTTGACAAATTAAAAGCCCCTTCAAAGTTCGGTTTGTAGGATAGCCCGGCCTGTGGCCTCGATAGCCGATGGCTCGCTCACTACCATTCGCTCGATAGCTGATAGTTCAAATCTTTTACCATCTTTCATTCGCCTAAAACTAGTTAGCTTGTTGTTGGTTTTTCTATACTCCATACTCTATATTCCATCAGCCATCTGTTATCAGCCCATTAGTCGGGAGTCGGTAGTTTGTTAGCCAGATTGCTGGTTTTACTATACTCCATACTCTATTTGCCATCAGGTACTTTAAAATTAATTGAGACTAATAGTAATTTGTTGTAATTAATGGTAATT
>JAUWKI010000001.1 GCA_030614255.1 Actinomycetes bacterium | reverse complement strand
GGTAAAGAAGAAGGTAAAGAAGAAGGTAAAGAAGAAGGTAAAGAAGAAGGTAAAGAAGAAGGTAAAGAAGAAGGTAAAGAAGAAGGTAAAGAAGGGACGAAATCTTCTAAAAAAGCCAAAAACAAGGAAAAAGCAAAAGAAGATGAGGATGATAAAGAAGACGAGAAAAAAGATGTGAGTATAGAAATTCCCTCTTTTTTGCAGGAGGGACCCAGAGAAGATTTTTTGAATAACAAGAACGGTGATATAGAGGAGATTTCATAAGATTAATGCTCGAAATTAAAAAACGGGAAGATGGCGTTATTGTAACCGTTAGGGTTCAGCCTCATTCTTCCAGGACTGGGATAGTTGGTATTCAAGGAAAAGCTTTGAAAATTAAGGTTTGCTCACCATCCCAAGAAGGGCGGGCAAACCAAGAAACAATTGAACTTTTGACCAAATTTTTCAAGATTCCGAAGTCCAAAATATCTATTTTATCCGGAAAAACATCTCGCAATAAGGGGATCCTACTTCACGGGGCAGATCATGCCAACATTTTAAGGATTATTAAACAAACGATTTAACCTCTAATATTTTTGCAAAAATGTTTTCATAGCATCGTTTGACTTTCCTTTTAACCTGTGTTAATTTTGGTAAAACCAAAGCTAAATACGTCTTTTGTATTGACTGTAGCAAATAGGGCCCATGATTTTTGGTGAATTATTTAATTGTGAGCAATTATGAAGATTTTGTGGGCGAAACAATAGTAATGGGGTTTTTGCATGAATTACAAAAATACTTTAAATCTTCCTAAAACAAAATTTTCCATGAAGGCAAATCTAGTCCAAAAAGAACCAGAGATTTTAAAATTCTGGGACGAAATTGATATTTATAGATTGATTAATGAGAAAACGTCGAGTAGACCCCATTTTATTTTGCACGATGGGCCACCTTATGCAAACGGTGATATTCACTTAGGACATACTCTCAACAAGGTTTTAAAAGATATCATAGTGAAATACAAAACAATGAGGGGATTTAATAGTCCGTATGTCCCCGGCTGGGATTGTCACGGGCAACCTATTGAGCACAATGTTGAGAAAAGTTTGAGATCCAAGAAAATCCAAGTAAACCAGGTCGAGCTCAGAGAACTTTGCAAAAATTACGCTTTAAAATTTGTTAAAAGGCAGACAGAACAGTTTAAAAGGTTGGGTGTGCTTGGAGATTTTGAAAATCCATACTTAACCCTTAATCCACTTTATGAAGCAACGAATATCGAGGTTTTCGGCAAACTTTATGAAGACGGATATATTTATAAAGGAAAAAAGCCAATTCACTGGTGCTATCATTGCAGGACGGCTTTAGCGGAAGCCGAAATTGAATATGAAGATGAAGAATCGTTATCAATTTATGTTAAGTTTTCTTTAAAAAGTGATTTTGGGCCACTTTCAAATTTTCAATTACCAATATATCTTTTGATATGGACAACAACTCCTTGGACATTGCCGGCAAATGTTGCGATAGCCGTTCATCCTAACATTGAATACACTGGGGTTGAAGCCGATGGTGAAATTTATGTTTTGGCAAAAGACTTGGTCGAGAATGTCTTTTCTGAGGCTGGAATTTCAGATTTTAAGATATTGAGGACTTTTATGGGTCGAGAATTAGAAAATTTGATCTGTTCTCATCCTTTCCAAACATGGGATTCAGTTGTTATCTCGGCAGATTTTGTAGCCTTAGACACAGGAAGTGGCTGTGTTCATATAGCTCCGGGTCATGGTCAAGAAGACTATCAAGCTAGCCTTGACTATAAATTACCAATACCTATGCCTGTGGACGGGAAGGGATTTTTTACTAAGCAGGCCGGCAAATATGCAGGGCAACATATAGAAAAAGCAAACGAAGTGATAGTGGATGATTTAAAGAAAGATAATTTTTTATTCCACTCCGCATCAATTAACCACCCTTATCCTCATTGTTGGCGTTGTAAAAACCCGGTTATATTTCGCGCGACAGAACAATGGTTTGTTTCAATGGACAATGAAAATTTGCGCGAGAATGCTCTCAAGGAAATTGAGAAGGTAAGGTGGGTGCCAGGATGGAGCGAAAAGAGAATAGCCAGCATGGTAAGGGATAGACCGGACTGGTGTATTTCTCGACAGCGTGCCTGGGGTGTGCCAATCCCGGTATTTTATTGTAGCGGTTGTGGTAAAGAAATAGTAACTCCGGAGACAACGAAAGTTGTAGCTGAGCTTTTTAAGAAAGAGGGAGCCGATGCCTGGTTTATCAGATCGGCCGTCGAAATTTTGCCGGAGGGAACCGTTTGTCCGAATTGCGAAGGGAAGGAATTTACCAAAGAGAGTGATATATTGGACGTTTGGTTCGAGTCTGGCATCAGTCATCTGGCGGTTTTAAAAACCAAACCTGAACTGAGCTGGCCAGCCCAACTTTATCTTGAAGGAAGCGACCAGCATCGTGGCTGGTTTCAATCTTCCTTATTAACTTCAGTTGGTTTTACGGGCAGAGCACCATATGATTCTGTGCTTACGCACGGATTTTTGGTGGACGGTGATGGACGAAAGATGTCAAAGTCTTTAGGTAATGTGGTAGACCCTCTGAAAGTTATCAAAAAATCGGGAGCCGATATTTTACGCTTGTGGGTAATTTCTTCCGATTATGCCTCGGATATAGCAGTCTCTCAGGAAATTCTTGAACGGATTTCTGAAGCTTACCGAAGAATACGCAATACCTTACGTTTTCTTATGGGAAACTTATACGATTTCGACCCCCAAAAAGATAGAGTTGACTATGGAGACATGAACGAAATCGACAGATGGGTTCTTTATAAGTTGCACAAGTTAATCGGGGACATAACAGAAGCATTCGACGATTATAAATTTTATGTTGTTTTTCACAAAATTTATAATTTCTGTGTAACGGATTTGAGTTCATTCTACCTTGATGTTTTAAAAGATAGACTCTACACTTCATTGCCGGCGTCAAAAGAACGTAGGTCATCACAGACTGCTTTATATGAAACATTAATGTCTTTGATAAGTCTAATTGCTCCAGTCCTTGTTTTTACCGCTGAGGATGCGTGGGCAAGCTTACCTGATAGTTATAAAAATCAAGTTAGCGCGCAACTTGTTGACTGGCCCAATGTTGTCGATGAGTTTATAGACGATGCTTTCGAGGAAAAATGGGATAAGCTCTTGAAGGTAAGAGGCGAAGTTTTGAAAGCTTTAGAAATATCCAGAAACGAAAAATTAATAGGAAACTCTCTTGAGGCAATGGTTACAATATACTGTGATCATGACCTTTATGAATTTTTAAGCTCGAAAGAGGATATTTTGTCAACCACTTTTATAGTCTCGCAGGTTGAGCTTTCTTGCTTAACTGCCGATAAACTAAGTAGAATTTTTAAGAGTGACGAAATACCGAATTTTTCAATTTCGATAACTAGAGCAAAGGGCGCAAAATGTGAACGATGTTGGAATTATGGAGAGAGCGTGGGAATAAATAGCGAACATCCGACAGTTTGTTCAAAATGTTTTGAAGTTGTAAACCATATGGTGAAACAAGGTAAGGTGTTGCTCTAAAAGAATTGTGGCAGTAGCTTTATAGATTATATATAATTCATTTGATGTTTGGGTTGAGTTGACGATATTTTGAAGCGGGAGGGTGATTACAATAGACGACAAGAGGCTGGAAGTTTTAAGGAAAAAATTAAAAACCGAGAAGAGTCGTTTAGAAGATGAACTGAAGGAAATTGAAGAAGGGATTTTAAGGCAGAGTCAATCTGAAATGACTGGCGAAAATTCCTACCAGGACAGTTTTGCGGACAGTGGAACGGTGACCTTTGAGCGCGAGAAAGATCTTTCACTAGAACGAAACATCAAAGATTTGCTCTCGCGTGTCAATAAGGCCCTTGAGTGTTTCAAAAAGGGAACGTATGGAAAGTGTGCTATGTGCGGACAAGATATAGACCCCGCTAGATTAAAAACCCTACCCTATGCTGATCTCTGCATTGAATGTAAAAAGAAAGAAGAAAATAGCTGGTAATCTTCCATTGGGTAAATGGAGTTGACTATTTGATTTTAATTTTGGTTTCATGCAGCATGGTTTTAATTGACCAAATTACAAAGCTATATGTACGAAAGAGTTTAAATGTAGGTGAAAGCATACCGGTAATAGACAATATGTTTTACATTACTCATGTTCGAAATAGAGGTGCTGCGTTTGGTCTAATGCCTGATCAGCATCTTATACTGTTTTTTATGACACTTTTCATAGTCATAATTATCTTACTCTTTTACTTCCTTAGGCGACCAAAAGAGGTCTCGATACAGTTGGCGCTTGGGTTAGTGTTGGGCGGGGCCGTTGGAAACATATTGGATCGCTTGTTTGTCGGAGCCGTCGTCGATTTTTTGGATTTTCGTATCTGGCCGGTATTTAATATCGCTGATTCTGCCATTGTGATTGGAACCATAATTTTGTTATGGAGCATAAAAACCGGTATTAATTCTAAAAAAACTTGAAGCATGAAACAGAGAGAGCGCATAGGGTAAGGATTAAGAAATGTAGCGACTTCGTCAAGTTTGGAAATTGAAAAATGAAGAAGTTTCAACTAATTATTGGTTGTTAACTTTTAGTTTTTAGCTGGAGATTAAGGGCTGGAAGCTGAGGTGATTGAGTGCGCCCTGTTTTATTCAAAATCGGATCAATAACGATTTATTCTTACGGTTTTAGTCTCGCTGTCGCGTTTATTGCAGGTTTTTTCATTTGCGCGTACGAATTACAACGCAAAAAAATTGATGTCAATGTTGTCTATGACTTAGTTATAGCTGCAATAATTGGTGGAATTATTGGGGCAAAACTTTTTTATATCTTTGCTCGTTTAGACTTCTTTATCGAGTTTCCTCGGCAGGTCTTCTCTATTCGAGAGGGACTTGTTCTGTATGGCGGAGTAGCAGGTGGTGCTCTCGCAGTTTGTCTGATTGTTTTACGAAAAAAAATCTCATTACCCAAAATGGCAGATATTGCGGCTCCATGTTTAGCTTTTGGGATAGCAATTGGACGTGTTGGCTGTTTTTTAAACGGATGTTGTTATGGAAAACCATCGAGTTTATTCTGGGCTATTGAGTTTCCGGAGCTTTCTCATACTCGTCATCCAACTCAAATTTATCACATTCTGTTCAATCTAGTGATTTTTGGAATTATCTGGAAACTGCGAAGAAAAATCGATAAAGATGGGATGATCTTCTGGATATATCTTCTGCTCTATTCAATGGGGCGTTTTTCGGTCGAATTTTTTAGGGTTTCGGTTATTGTGTTGTGGGGACTGACAGCGGCTCAGCTAATTAGCATAGGGTTGTTTTTAGTTTCTCTGATAGTTTTATCAAGGAATTATCTGTTCCGTAATTTTCATTAAAATCCCAGAGGCCCAGAGGGCGGAGTGCGTTTTAAAGTGGCAAGTAACAAGAGAATTGATTTAAAAGTTGATGAAAAAAATAAGGGCAAAAGACTGGATGTTTTTTTGGCACTTCAAAAGGAAATTTCTTCGCGGTCTTTCGCACAGCGCTTAATCGAGGAAGGGCTTGTCAGGGTCAACAACGATAAGGTCACAAAAAATCATCGTTTAACGGAGGGAGAGTTTGTTTCTCTTAAAATTCCCCCTCCAAGGTTGCTTTCATTGATTCCAGAAGAAATTCCGTTGGATATATTCTATGAAGACAAAGACGTTGTTGTTCTTTCAAAACCTGCGGGTATGGTTGTTTATCCCGCGCATGGTCATCCAAGTGGTACCTTGGTTAATGCCTTGCTAGCACAGATCAAAGACTTATCAGGGATTGGGGGCGTTTTAAGGCCAGGAATTGTTCATAGATTGGATAAAAATACTTCGGGACTTATGATGGTAGCAAAAAATGATAAGACCCATCGGATTTTATCGAATGAGCTAAAAGAAAGGAAAGTAAAGCGTTTCTATCTTGCTCTAGTACACGGGGTTGTCGAGGTTGATTCAGGAACGATTGATGCTCCAATTGGGCGAAGCCTGCAAGAGAGAAAAAAGATGGCGGTTACTGAAAGAAAATCGCGGGAAGCAAGAACTACATTTAAGGTGAAGCAAAGGTTTAGGCAACACACACTTCTTGAGGCCAAATTGGAGACGGGCCGAACCCATCAAATTCGTGTTCATATGAGATACATAAACCACCCTGTTGTGGGAGATTTTACATATGGGTATAAAAAACGAGAAAAAAACTTGGGCCTAAGTCGCCAGTTTCTCCATGCATACAGACTTGAGTTTATTCATCCGACAAGTGGAGAGAAACTGGCTTTTAAAGATAAGCTTCCAGAAGAACTTGAGAATGTTTTGCGTTATCTGCAAGATCATGAAAGATGAAATTTCAATGTTTCACAGGATGCTCATCGATTTCTTTTGTGTGTAAAGCATAAGAAACGCTTTTTAGCTTTTTAATGGCCCCGATGAGCCCTTTGGTTTTCTTATCGATTAGATCGTCTTTTAAGAGATTGTCTAAGATGTTAGTATCGATTTTCAAAATCTTTTCCCAAAGTCCCAGCGGCTCCATAATTTTTTTTAATCTATCAGTGTCATAATCAAAACTAGGTCTTTCAAGTCTAACAACAACGTTCTTTTCTGAGTAAATTCTGTCGCAATTATTTTCGTCAAGATGCTGGTGAATAAGCGTTTGCAGTTCTTTTATGCGTTCTCTTGTGATCTTTTCTCTCTTTTTTACTTCGACATATTCATCAATAATTTTTTTAGTCTCGGCTGGTTCTACGCTTTTTTTAAATTTGTATTTAAAAAGGGGACAATGAATTTGAAAGTCGCACCAGTTACACAAAGCGTTCTCGATTGGTTCAAAATTGCCTTCTTTGATGTTTTTGGCAACGTTTAAAATAAGATTCTTCGTTTCGATTATACCCTCGGCCTTTCTGGTAGTGCTCATTTTTATGTCTGGTACCACGAAATACAATGTAAGTTTCTCTGGTTCTATCTGCCAGATCTCTTTTACAGCAAAGCAATATAAGGAAAGCTGAAGATCATTGTCAACGTGGGATTGAGAAGGGAGCTTTCGACCAGTTTTGTAATCTATAATTTCCAACCCTCCGCTCGGCGTTTTTTCAACTTTATCGATTATTCCAGAAAGAATACAAGGTTCACCTGATGGCAGTCTTTCATTAAGTGGAATTTTAAATCTGTGCTCAAGTGCAACCGGCAGAGAGAAGGTATCAATGTTGACACGGTAAAAGTTTGTTAGAACTTGTTCAGCATATTCTTTGTAGGCACTTTCTTCTGATTTACTCAGGTATCCCTCCGGGGACCAGTTTTCATGGATGTAGCTTAAAATCTTTTCAATTGAGGGTGGATTTGGCGTTGGAACGTTGTAAAAATAGTACAAAGCCTTATGAATAATCTTACCAAAGCTTAAATAAGGGCTTTTTTTACGAGGAAGTCTATCCAGGTAAGCAAACTTATAAGAAAGTGGACAATTTTGATATGTTGAAATTGATGAGTAGCTTAATATCATTTTATCCTTTCCGGTTCTACCAATAGAATAATGGGAACAAACGTTCGATGTCAAGTTTTTTTTAATTTGTTAATATAAAAAATCTTTTTAATGTCAATGTTTTTACGCGTGTTGCCTCAAATTACCCGGTTGTGTTAAACTGTTCACGCTTAATAACACACGTTGGTGGACTTGTTTTAAGGGTCCCTTTATGGGTTAAAACAGGGTTGAAGCCAACGGAGGTATAAACCTAAAGAGAGAGGAGGTGAAAGTATGGCTGTAGTTTCGATGAAAAACCTGCTTGAAGCAGGAGTTCATTTTGGACACCAAACACGTCGCTGGAATCCAAAAATGAAGCCGTACATCTTCACCGAAAGAAACGATATTTATATCATTGATCTTCAAAAAACTCTAGCTTTGATCGAATCGACATATGCTTTTGTTAGGGAGACCGTTGCTAATGGTGGAACGGTTCTTTTTGTGGCTACTAAGAAACAAGCTCAAGAGGGAATTATGCAAGAAGCCAATAGATGCGGAATGCCATATGTAAATTATCGTTGGCTGGGTGGAATGTTGACAAATTTTAAGACAATCAGCAAACGAATTGATCATTTAAAAGAGCTTGAGGAAATGAGCGAAGACGGATCACTAAACAAACTTCCAAAAAAGGAAGCATTGAAGCTTTTAGCTAAAAAGGAAAAGCTTGCAAAAAATCTCGATGGAATTAGAAGCATGAAGAAGCTGCCGGAGATAGTATTTGTAATCGATACAAAGAAAGAGCAAATAGCAGTTAAAGAGGCCAGAAGACTTGAGGTTCCAATTGTTGGAGTAGTGGACACGAACGCGGATCCTGATGAAGTTGACTATATTATTCCTGCTAACGATGATGCGATTAAGGCGGTTACTTTGCTGAGCAAGATTATGGCAGATGCGTGTCTGGATGGAATC
Organism: Actinomycetes bacterium; assembly: GCA_030614255.1. GTDB lineage: Bacteria > Actinomycetota > Aquicultoria > UBA3085 > Oleimmundimicrobiaceae > JAUSCH01. Next base: position 125,737 of record JAUWKI010000001.1, on the reverse strand, counting down.
AGAAGAAGGGTGCCCGAAGGAGAAGAATCCGAAGTAAACAAGGACTAGATTATGGCGAGTCTTCGCGACTCGCCATAACAAAAATATCTTAAATTGGAGGTCAACAACAAATGACAATAGTTGCTGCCCAAGTGAAAAAACTCAGGGACTCTACAGGGGCAGGCATGATGGAGTGTAAAACAGCCCTGGTTGAGGCAGAAGGGGATTCAGAGAAAGCTGTCGATATTTTACGTAAAAAAGGAGCCGTTGCTTTACAAAAAAAAGTTGGAAGAGCTACCAACGAAGGGATTATTGATACATACATACATTCCGGCAGTAAGCTAGGCGTTATTTTAGAAATTAATTGTGAAACAGATTTTGTAGCGCGTAATGAAGATTTTAAAAATTTTGCTCATGATATTGCTATGCATATTGCTGCTGCAAGTCCACTCTGGATTTCAAGAGACGAAGTGTCCTCGGAGGTAATAGAAAAAGAGCGCGATATATATAAAGAACAAGCTCTTAACGAGGGGAAACCGGAGAAGATAATCGACAAGATAGTCGAAGGGAAGCTTGAAAAATTTTACGAGAAGATGTGTCTTCTAGACCAACCATTTGTTAAAAATCAGGACTTAACCATTCAAATTTATCTTTCTGAAATAGTTGGAAAAATTGGAGAAAATATAGTTATCAAGCGCTTCGAGAGATATTTGCTCGGGGAGGAAGAATAGGCGAAGTTAGTTCTCTGTATTAATGGGCCCATTAAGCGTTAATTAGGTTTTTCCGGGGGTCGAAAGGAGAAACTTAACGAAAGGGATTAAATGCAAAAATTCATATACAAAAGGATACTCTTAAAAATTAGCGGAGAGGCTCTCACCAATAAAGTTGGAAACGGGATAGACCCTGAAACAATGTCGTCGATAGCGAAGCAAATTAAAGAACTCCATGCACTTGGGGTTGAGATAGCTATTGTAGTCGGTGGTGGCAATATTTTTAGAGGAATAGCCGCAAGCGCACGAGGGATGGATCGAGCAACAGCTGACTTTATAGGAATGCTTGCTACGGTAATGAACTCTCTAGCGTTACAAGATGCTCTAGAGAAAGAAGAAGTAATGACTCGTGTTCAGACAGCCATCTGGATGCAAGAGATAGCCGAGCCGTATATAAGGCGTCGTGCTATTAGACATCTCGAAAAAGGACGAGTTGTTATATTTGCGGCCGGAACAGGTAATCCTTATTTTAGTACGGATACAGCTGCTGCGCTAAGAGCTTTAGAAATAGGGGCAGAAGCAATATTAAAAGCGACGAGGGTTGGTGGGGTCTATGACTCGGATCCACTTAAGAATCCAGATGCCAAAATGTTTTCGAAACTTAAATATATTGATGTTCTCAGTATGGGGTTGAAGGTAATGGATGCCACAGCTACTTCTCTGTGCATGGACAACGAACTGCCGATAATTGTTTTTAATTTGACCGAGCAAGGCAACATCAAAAAAGTTTTACTCGGAGAAAAAATTGGGACTATTGTTAAGGGAGGGGATAACGATGACTGAAGAACTCTTTAGGTCTACCGAGGAGAGGATGAAGAAAGCGATTCAATCCTTAAGAGGAGAGTTTGCAACGGTTAGAACCGGTCGCGCTTCGGCCGCTCTTTTGGATAAAATAAATGTTGATTATTATGGAGTAGAGACACCAATTAGTCAGCTTGCGAGCGTATCGGCTCCAGAGCCGCACTTGCTTGTCGTCCAGCCGTGGGACAAGTCCATTATTATTGATGTCGAGAAAGCCATAATGAAATCCAATCTAGGACTCAATCCCTCTAACGAGGGGACATTGATAAGGATTCCAATACCTTCTTTAACGGAGGAAAGAAGAAAAGAATTGGTTAAGGTTGCTAAAGGTATGGCGGAAGGGAGCAGGGTCTCTGTTAGAAATGTAAGGCGCGATGTAAATGAACAACTTAAATCTATGGAAAAAAAGAGCGATATATCGGAAGATGATTTTAGAAGGATGCAATCAGAGATACAAAAGCTTACAGATAAGTATATAGCCGAAATTGATGAAATGTTAAAACGCAAAGAAGACGAGATAATGGAAGTTTAGATCTCAAAAGAAAGGTAACCCGTAAACGTGTTTAATACAGTTAAGAGATTAGTAGAAAGCCTTCGTTTAATATTCCCAAAGGCAAGCGGAGGTTTTTTTTTAAGGCACATAGACATAAATAAAGTACCGGTTCATGTTGCCATTATTATGGATGGAAATGGCCGATGGGCAAAGATGAGGGGGCTTCCTCGCATTGTTGGCCACAGAGCTGGGACAAAAATTGTTCGTCAAACTGTTGAAACTGCTTCGGAGCTAAGCATTAAGTACTTAACCCTATATGCCTTTTCGGTTGAAAATTGGCAAAGACCCAAAGATGAAGTATCTGCTCTCATGGATCTATTTGTTGAAATGTTAGACAGGGAAATAAGGGAGCTTCATGAAAATAATGTTAGATTTATTGCCACCGGCCGGTTAGGTGAATTATCTCAAAGATTGCAAAAAACTATTGGAAGGGCCACGTCTCTTACAGAAAAAAATACGGGATTAGTCTTAAATATAGCAATTAATTATAGCGGGAGAGCGGAAATAGTCGACGCTGTTCGGCAAATTGTAAAAAAAGTTGACAAAAAAGAGTTGGAACCAGATAAAATTGACGAAAAGACCTTAGCCGACAATCTTTACATGTCTGACGCTGTCTACCCGGAACTTTTGATAAGAACAGGAGGAGAGAGAAGGATAAGTAATTTTTTGTTGTGGCAGATAGTATACTCGGAATTTTGGATAACTCCTGTATTGTGGCCCGACTTTAAGAAAAGCGATTTTTTTGAAGCAATATATGATTTTCAACGGCGAGAAAGACGTTTTGGCGGACTATAATAACTATCTTTAATGGAGGAAGAATGCTCAGGGAGAGAATCATTACTGCTGTTGCGGGTATCCCGATATTGTTGGGATTTTTATTCCTCGGAGAGCTTCCCTTCTTTTTGTTGGTGACGTTAATTGTTGTTTTAGCACTCATAGAGTTCTCCTTGTTTTATAAAAAATCTGACGCAAAACCAGATGTTGCTATCGTTTTATTTACCGGAGCAGCTTTCTGTTTTTTTTCATTTCTCTATGGCGTAAAGGGTTTTCTGTTTGGTCTTATTCTTGCAGCATTCTTGATATCAATGCGAAAACTTTTTTGGAGATGCTCATTCCCAATCAAAAGTGTCGCCTTAACGATATTTGCTCCCATTTATGTCGGATTTTTATTAAGCCACTTAATTTTAATACGCAAGGTTGATAGTTACGGGGTCTTGCTTGTCCTCACAGTTTTTTTAGCAACTTGGACTTGTGATATATCGGCTTATTTTTTGGGCTCATTGTTTGGAAAAAGAAAATTGGCTCCCAAGATTAGTCCTCACAAAACATGGGAGGGAGCGATAGGGGGACTATTGGCAACTGCTCTTGTGGTAAGTTGTTTTTGGTTTATCCCGGTCCTAAATTTTTTTGAGAGAATTTTAATGGGTGTAGTTATTGCTATCTTTGGTCAACTGGGCGATCTTGTTGAATCCAAACTGAAACGAACCGTAGGAGCCAAAGACAGTGGTGCGATACTTCCAGGACATGGCGGAATACTTGATAGGTTTGACAGTCTTATTCTCTCCGCACCGGCAGCTTTTTATTTAATGAAGGTGTTACTATTAAGGTAGGGTTGATATGAAAAAATTAATCATTCTAGGCTCGACTGGTTCAATTGGAAGGCAAACTCTTGATGTTGTCAGGAAACATCAAGATGCTTTCCAGGTGGTTGGGTTATCAGCTTATCGAAATATTGAGCTTTTGATGGATCAGGTGAGCGAGTTTAGACCTAAAGCTGTTACTGTATCTGACGCTGATCTTGCTCAAGTATTGCGTGATTCACTTAAAGAGAATATCAAGATTTTCTACGGGAAAAAGGGACTTACGGAGCTAGCTCTTTTTGATGCGGACCTAGTTTTGAATGCTCTTGTGGGTTCCGTGGGCCTGGAATCAACTATCGAAGTTATTAAATCAGGCAGAACACTTGCGCTGGCAAATAAGGAGTCTATGGTTGTTGGCGGTGAAATTATAAACAAGTTGCTTTCGAAAACTGAAGCAACGATAATTCCTGTTGATAGTGAACATAGTGCTATTTATCAGTGCCTAATTGGTGAAAAAACCAAAGAGGTTAATAAGATAATTTTAACAGCATCAGGTGGTCCGTTTAAGGGAAGAAAAACGACTGATTTAAGACTAGTAACGGTTAAAGAAACTCTCGCTCACCCTAAATGGAATATGGGTAAAAAGATATCGATAGATTCGGCAACGTTGATGAATAAAGGATTAGAAGTTATTGAGGCCCATTTTTTGTTTCACGTGGACTACGATAAAGTTGAAGTTTTAATTCATCCTCAAAGCGTTATACACTCTATGGTTGAGTTCATCGACGGTTCAATAAAAGCACACTTGGGACCAACGGATATGAGGATTCCAATACAGTATGCGCTTTCGTATCCAAGCAGGCTACCTTCACCAACTCCTATGCTCAACCTGTTGGAAACGCGGCAACTTACTTTTGAGGAACCCGATTTGGTGAATTTTCCCTGTTTGAAGTATGCGATTGAATCTGGTAAAAAGGGTGGGACGTTTCCCTCTGTTTTAAATGCTGCTAATGAAGAAGTGGTTGCTGCTTTCCTGAACGAGGAGATTTCGTTTTTATCTATTCCAAAGATAATCTATAAGGTTCTTTCAGAGCATGAAGTGGTTGAGCCGACGGGATTAGATGTTTTAAAGATGGTAGAAGATTGGGCAAGGAGTCGAACAAAAGAAATAATAGGGCTAGAGAGGAGCTAGGGTAGCTTTGATTGGTATTTTTGGAAGAGTGGTTCTTACAATTTTAGCAATAGGATTTTTAATCTTCATTCATGAGTTTGGGCACTTTATAGTGGCCAAGATTTTGAAGATAGAAGTTTATGAATTTATTTTGGGATATGGTCCCAAGCTTGTCTCTTTCAAGGTCAGAGATACGGTTTATGGGATAGCCGCTTTTCCTTTGGGAGGATACGTTAAGCTTGAGGACATTAAACCGGAAGATATTCTATCGAAAGAGGAGAGATTACCCGTTTTAGGCAACCAACCCTGGTGGAAACGAGTTTGTACTCTTATGAGCGGTCCGCTCATGAATTTTTTACTCCCCGTTTTTTTAATTGCCATAATCTTTATGATAGGGGTGCCTTTTCCAACAACGGTTATCGAAGAAGTCATTCCGGGTTATCCCGCCGCTGAAGTAGGGTTTAAAGCAGAAGATAGAATTATCTTTATCGGAAAAGAAAAGATTGAAACCTGGGATGAAGTAACTAAAATAGTTAAAGAGAGCCCAAACAAGACACAGGAATTTACAGTTCTACGTGGTGATAGTGAAGTTGTTCTCATTGCAAAAATTGCCGAAGAGGATGGTGTAGGTTTTTTAGGTGTGGCTACCAAGATGGGCACCAAAAAATCTGGTGTATTCTCTGCGCTTTATCAAGGATTAAAAACTACAATTGAAATTATCTGGATAACTTTGAAATTGTTGTTTTCGCTCATTACAGGGAGAGCGTTGGAAGGATTTACGGGCAGAATACTTGGCCCGGTAGGTTTAGCTAAAGAGATATCCGTTGGTGCTCAAGAGGGAGTAATAGCTTTTTTAGGAATTTTAGCTCAGATGAGCATCGGTTTAGGAATTGCTAACTTGATTCCGATACCTCCTTTAGATGGCGGGAAGCTTGCTTTCATGGGTTATGAAATTGTGGCCAAAAGGCCGTTAAAAGTAAAAACCATGATTACCATACAAGCCATCGGAGTAGTTTTGCTTATCTCTTTGATAGTCGTAGTCACTTTCTCTGACATTTTCGGACTTTTTGTTGGGGGGGGATAGTGGTGAAGCGCAGAAAAAGCAGACAAGTTAAAGTTGGGAGTTTAAAGGTTGGAGGGGATGCCCCTATCTCGGTGCAGTCAATGACCAATACAAAGACTCATGATGTCGACGCGACTCTGTCTCAAATCAAGAAATTGGAATCGGCGGGTTGTGAACTTGTAAGGGTGGCAGTTCCAGATAAAGAAGCGGTTGCCGCTCTACCTTACATAAAAGAAAGTATAAAAATTCCGCTTGTAGCCGATGTTCATTTTAATTATTTACTTGCTTTAGCAGCACTTGATGCCGGGGTTGATAAGATTCGCATAAACCCTGGCAATATAGGGGATGAAGCGCGCGTCCGGGCGATAGTGGAAAAAGCAAAAGAGAGAAATATACCGATTAGAATAGGAGTGAACGCCGGCTCGCTTCATAAAAAATATCGGGATGCGGAAGAGGGCTTGGCCAAGTCATTGGTAAACAGTGCCCTAGAATACGTCGCTTTTTTCGAAGATTTGAATTTTCTCGACTTTATAATTTCAGTGAAAACTTCATCTGTGCTAACGACTATTGAGGCCTATGAGTTGCTTGCGAACAGGGTGGATTGTCCATTACATGTTGGGGTAACCGAGGCAGGAACTCTCATTTCTGGCACAGTAAAGTCGGCGATGGGTATTGGCATGCTTCTTAGGGAGGGGATTGGCGATACAATCCGAGTTTCTCTTACTGCCAATCCGGTTAAAGAAGTGGAAGTCGGTTTCAAAATTTTGCGAGTTCTTGAGTTAAGGCATATTGGTCCTGATATTATATCGTGTCCTACCTGCGGAAGGTGCGAAGTTGATTTAATTGCTTTAACCAAAGAGGTAGAAAAGAAGCTTTCGGGATGTAAGATTCCGCTTAAGATTGCTGTTATGGGTTGCGTCGTTAATGGACCAGGCGAGGCAAGCGAAGCCGACATAGGTATTGCTGCCGGCAAGAAAGAAGGGTTATTATTTGCTAAAGGCGAACCGGTTAAAAAAGTTCCAGAAGATGATTTAGTTGAGGCGCTTCTGGAATTGATATCAGAATTTGAGGAGATTGATTAATGGCAACGGAAAAAAGGAATAACTTTGTTAAGGCAATCACAGGCAAGAGTGTAGACTTTAGGAGGTGGTATACGGATGTTATTTTCGCAGCTCAGCTTGCTGACTACTCTCCGGTTAAGGGTTGTATGGTTATAAGACCTTATGGCTATGCTCTATGGGAAAATATGAAGATGTTGTTGGATGTGAAGATAAAAGAAACGGGACACGAGAATGCTTATTTTCCTTTGTTTGTCCCAGAAAGCTTACTTGCTAAAGAAGCCGAGCATATTGAGGGTTTTGCTCCCGAGGTGGCTTGGGTAACTCATGCTGGCGAGGAAAAGCTTGAAGAAAGATTAGCTATTAGACCTACGTCAGAAGCTATTATTGGCAGCATGTATGCAAAATGGATAGACTCCTGGCGTGATTTGCCGGTATTGATAAATCAATGGGCGAATGTTGTAAGGTGGGAGAAGGTGACCAGGCCATTTTTACGGACAACAGAATTTTTATGGCAAGAGGGTCACACGGTTCATCGAACCGAAGATGATGCGGAAGAAGAAACTCTTAAAATGCTTAACGTCTACAAGGATTTTATAGAAAACAATTTAGCAGTTCCTGTATATATTGGGAAAAAGACGGAACGAGAGAAGTTCGCCGGTGCTCTTCGAACATATACCCTGGAAGCACTTATGTCGGACGGCAAGGCCCTTCAGGCCGGAACTTCACACAATCTTGGCCAACATTTTGCTAAAGTTTTTGATATTACTTTTCAAGATATGGATGGAAAAAGGAAATTTGCGTGGCAGACAAGCTGGGGTGTCTCAACGCGTTTAGTCGGAGCTCTTATTATGACCCACGGAGATGACTCAGGACTTATTTTGCCACCGAAGGTTGCTCCAATTCAAACCATAATAGTGCCAATTCTAGGCAAGAATGGCTCTGACTGTGTTGTCGAAAAGAAAGTAAGTGAAATTAAAAAAATGCTCGCCGATACTTGTAGAGTTAAGGTTGATTGGAGACGTGAACATAGGGTGGGCTGGAAGTTTAATGAATGGGAACTTCGCGGTGTTCCGTTAAGGATTGAGATTGGCCCCAAAGACATTCAAAAAAATCAAGTTGTTTTGGTTAGGCGGGATACACATGAAAAAGAATTTATTCCTATTAACAAACTAAAGAGCATAATTACTAAAACGTTAACAGATATTCAAACAAATCTTTTAGAGAGAGCAGTGAATTTTAGAGATGAGAACACAAGAGAAGCTTCAAACTTTGAGGAGCTAGCTTCCGTAATTGATGGGAAACAAGGCTTCGTTAAAGCTTTTTGGTGTGGCAGCGAAGATTGTGAGGTTGAGATCAAAGAGGAGACTATGGCAACGATTCGTTGTGTCCCATTTGGAAAAGAGAGAGGTAAATGTGTTTTATGTGGCAAAACGGGACCAATGGTTTACTTTGCCAAAGCTTATTAGGTGAATAAAATTGAAAGAGATAAATCCCAAAATTGCCATAATCATACCCGCGTACAATGAGGCCGGAAGAATCGAAGCGGTTTTAGATGAAGCTGTAAAAGTAAAATTTGCTGACGAGATAATAGTTGTTGACGATGGTTCAGTTGATGCGACGGCTGAAGTTACCCGGGGTTACAAAGGAGTAAAAGTAATTAGTCGGGAAGCAAATGGTGGCAAAGGAGCAGCTATAAGGGATGGTATAGACTCTACTGATGCTGAGGTTTTGGTCTTAATGGATGCCGATTTGATCGGTCTTAAAGCTAGCCATATTGAAGATTTGGTAAATCCGCTACTTTTAGAAGAAGGTCCAGTCATGACGGTAGGTAAATTCGTTGGAGGGAGAGCAACTACAAATATTTCTCAAGCGTTGGTTCCCCATATTTCAGGACAGAGAGCTTTTAAGAGAGAATTCTTGAATGATATGCCGGACTTTACCAACAGTGGTTATGGTGTGGAGGTTGCTTTTACAAGGCAAGCTAAGCAAAAACATGCGAAAATTAAAGAGATAGCCTTGTCTAATGTGTCGCATGTTATGAAAGAAGAGAAAATGGGTTTGCATAAAGGGATCTTATCTAGACTGGGCATGTATTGGGAGATGTTTTCTCATCTAATTTCTTCCAATAAAGATCGATAAATATATTCAATCTTGACTATACCGTAATTCACTTTTCCACCGTGATTGTTGCGGAGCCATAAATAATGTGCTAATATTAAAAACCAGGTAGAAAGCATTAGGGAGTGGGTTCAATGCCCACTTTTTTTAATGTTTCGGGTGTGATATAACCGAAAGGGTTGCAATGGCTTCAACGAGAATTACAGAAATTGAAAATTTGGTAAATCAGGTTTTATCGGACAAAGGGTTTGAGCTGGTGGATATTGAACTAAAAAGAGAGCCGGTCGGAATGGTTTTGAGGGTATACATCGATTCTGACGGTGGAGTTAATATTGATGATTGTGCCAAGATAAGTGAATCCATATCCAGAGAGCTTGATAAGGAAGATTTAATCAGCCAAAGTTGTGTGTTGGAAGTTTCTTCGCCGGGGATAGAGAGACCGTTAAGGAAACCTGAACATTTTGAAAAATACGTTGGTTCAAAGATTTATGTTAAAACAAGAGAACCCATAAGGGGAAGAAGGCAATTTAAGGGCATAATTGATTCTGCAAAAGATGAAATGTTTTTAATCAATTGTGATAGGGATATTTATGAGATTTCATACGACAAACTGGCAAATGCTCATCTTGTAGTCGAAGTGAATTTATAAGCTTTTGAAAGGAGTATCTAGGGTGAATTCGGACTTGATGGATGCTATTAGGCAAATCGGGAGAGAGAAAAAAATTGAACCCGAAACTATCTTAGAAGCGCTTAAGGTAGCTTTAGCGTCAGCATATAAAAAAAATTACGGTATGGAGCCGAACGTTTATGTGGAGATAAACCCTGAGTCTGGTGAAATCAAGGTGTTCTCGCGAACGGAAATTGAAAAAGAAGGTAAAAAAGAGTTAGTTGAAAAAGAGATTACGCCAAAAGACTTCGGTCGAATTGCCGCACAGACTGCTAAACAGGTAATTCTTCAAAAAATAAAGGAAGCCGAGCGCGAGATAATGTACGGTGAATATATTGACAGAGAGGGAGATATTGTTACAGGTATCATCCAACAGAGCGATCAGCGTTACACATTAGTAAACTTGGGTCGAGTTGAAGCACTTTTACCGCCAGCGGAACAGGTCCCAGGGGAGAGATATGAACATGGGATGCGTATCAAGGCTTATATTGTCGAAGTAAGGCGAACGACCAGAGATCCTCAGATAGTTCTTTCAAGAACTCACCCTGGTTTATTGAAACGTCTTTTTGAACTTGAGGTACCCGAGATTTTTGATGGATATGTAGACATAAAATCTGTTGCTAGGGAGCCAGGTTACAGGTCAAAAATTGCGGTAAGCTCTCGCGATGAAAATGTTGATCCGGTTGGAGCATGTGTTGGGCCAAAAGGTTCTCGAGTTCGTATGGTGGTAGCGGAGCTTCGTGGAGAGAAAATTGATGTAGTCAAATGGAGTGAAGATCCGGGTACTTACGTTGCGAATGCATTAAGTCCGGCCAAAGTTAAAGAAGTTGCTATCAATGAAGATGAAAAAAAAGCGCGGGTGGTTGTCCCCGATGACCAGCTTTCGCTGGCCATAGGAAAAGAAGGACAAAACGCTCGTTTAACTGCTAAGCTTACTGGTTGGAGGGTAGACATTAGAAGCGAGAGCCAGACCTCTAAAGAGGTTAAGGTTGAAGGAGAAGGGCCTGTTGTGGAAGAAAGCTTGTGTCAGGCGACTACTAAATCGGGGAAGCCCTGCAAAAACAGAGCAAAGCCCGGAAGTAATTTCTGTGGAATTCACAAGGGGTTTGAAGACTAAATGTGTGGCAAGAAAATACCCATTAGAAAATGTATTGGTTGTTGGGAGTCTTTTTCTAAAAAAGAACTTATAAGAATAGTTCGAACTCCTTCCGGAAAGATTGCGTTGGATTTAACCAGTAAAGCAAATGGGCGCGGTGCTTACGTTTGTAGTTTAGAATGCTTCAATAGGGCAATTAAGAAAAATAAACTAGGAAGTGCGTTAAACACGAACATTGATGAAGAGATGATTAAAGCTTTAAGTGATGAACTATCGCAAACGATTGAAAATAAAGTATGAGCTTAAGCGAAAGGTGATTTAATTGAGTATAAGGGTTTACGAGTTGGCAAAAGAGATAAAAGTTTCGAGCTCCGAGTTGATGAAGAAGCTCAAGGAAAAGGGGCTCGGTGTAGAGAATCATTTTGCGACTCTTGATGATGATGCCATCAATTTTTTAAAGAATGAATTTATGGGAGTCGGTGACGAAACAGCAACGGTTTCAAAACCAAATATTTCTGAGAGAAAGAAAAAGTCCGAGTTAAAGCAGAAGGATGAACCAAAAGACAGATCGGTTTCGGATGAAATAAACGAGGAAGAGTCGTTTATTAAAATTAGCGAGGGCTCTACCGTAAAAGAGCTTGCCGATATATTTAAGAAGTCTTCCCCAGATATAATTAAAGCCCTTATGGGTTTAGGGGAAATGGCCACGATAAATCAACCTGTTAGTAACGAAGCTGTTGAGGTTTTAGCTGAAGAATTTGGTTTTGATGTTAAAATAATCTCCCTAGAAGAGAAGATGGAAGAAGAAACTTTCGAAGATGCTCCCGAAGATCTGGAGCCCCGACCGCCGGTTGTAACCATCATGGGACATGTTGATCACGGTAAAACTCTTTTGTTAGATGCCATTCGGAAGACTGATGTGGTTTCTACGGAGGCTGGTGGAATAACACAACATATTGGAGCACACCAAGTTGAACGAAGAGATAAAAAAATCACTTTTATCGACACACCGGGTCATGAGGCCTTTACTGCTATGCGGGCACGAGGTGCTAAAATTACCGACATAGCAGTATTAGTAGTTGCTGCTGATGATGGAGTGATGCCGCAAACCGTTGAGGCAATTAATCATGCTAAGGCGGCCGGAGTTCCCATCTTGGTTGCAGTAAATAAAATAGATAAACCTCAAGCTAATCCTGATAAAGTTAAACAACAACTTACAGAATATAACCTGGTGCCGGAAGATTGGGGAGGAGAAACAATATTTGTCAATGTTTCGGCCAAAACAAAAACTAACATAGACGAACTTTTGGATATGATATTGCTACTTGCTGAAATGGAAGAGATTAAAGCAAGTTCCAAAGGGATGGCCAGTGGCACGGTAGTCGAGGCTTTTTTAGATAAAGGGAGAGGACCTGTTTCAACTGTTCTGTTACGACGGGGACTTTTAAAAATTGGGGATTCAGTGGTTGCCGGCTATGCTTGTGGAAAAGTAAGAGCATTGATAGATGATAAAGGAAAGCGCATATCAATTGCGTCTCCTGGTACACCTGTGGAAGTAATTGGATGGTCCTCAACTCCTCAAGCTGGTGACATATTAAAACAGGTTACTGATGAAAAGAAGGCCCGCCGACTTTCCGAAGAGCGTCTTTTAAAGAAGAGAGTTCTCGAGAAAGAATTACACAGGCACGTGGCTCTGGAAGACCTTTTTAGCCAGATTAAGAAAGGTGAGCTAGTCAATTTAAATCTCATAGTAAAAGGTGACACTCAGGGCTCAGTTGAAGCACTTTGTGATGTGCTCGGAAAAATTGAACAGGAAGAAGTCGAAGTGAGAGTTATCCATAAAGGGGTGGGAGCAATATCTGAAACCGATATAATGCTTGCTTCCGCGTCAAATGCTGTTGTTGTCGGATTTAACGTTCGCCCTGATGCGAAAGCGAAGTTACTTGCCGAAAAAGAGAATGTTGACATGAGGATGTACAGGGTAATATACAAGGTTGTTGAAGATATTGAAGCTGCCAGGAAAGGTCTTTTGAAGCCAATATTTGAGGAAGTTGAGAAAGGGCATGCTGAGGTAAGAGAAATATTCAAAGTCTCTAAAATAGGAACGGTTGCCGGATGCTTTGTTACTTCAGGCGAGATTAACCGAAAAGATCAAGTCAGAATTGTAAGAGATGGTGCTGTTATTCATGAAGGCACCACTGCGTCACTGCGACGTTTTAAAGAAGATGTTAATTCTGTTAAAAATGGTTATGAGTGTGGTATCCGTATTGAAGGTTTCAATGATGTTAAGATAGGCGATGTTATTGAATTTTTTCAAATGGTCGAAAAGCCTAAAGTTTAATGAAAATTGTGTCTTATGAATATGGATAAAATGGTTGTAGGTTTATTAGAGCTTGATTTACATATGCCTGAATGCAGTTCACTAAAGGATAAGAGAAAGATAGTAAAGAGCATAGCAGGTAGAATTAGGAGCAAGCACAACATCTCAGTTGGAGAGATGGGGAGTAAAGATCTATGGCAACGTGCTTTGATAGGGTTTGCTTGTGTTTCACAGACGGAGCATGACGCAAAAAAACTATTTGGTCGAATAGAACAAGAAATATTTGACATGCATCTTGTCGATAAAATAAACAGAAGAGTATCAATCTTTACCTCAAACGACTAATGAAAATAAGGAAAGAAATGAGTTATCCACGTTCAGCCAGAGTTGCCGAGGCGATTAGAGAAGAAGTCAGTGAGATATTAAGCAAGTTAAAAGATCCCCGAATTGAAATGATTACGGTAACCGGAGTCGATATCTCACCCGACTTACGTTGCGCAGTAATCTTTGCAAGCGTTATGAATGCTTCAGAAAAAGAATCTACACTTAAAGTTCTAAAAAAGGCGAAAGGACACATAAGGACCGAATTGGGAAAAAAATTAAGATTAAAATTTGTGCCTGACTTAGAGTTTGAATGGGATGAGTCAATAGAACAGGGAGCAAGAATATCGAAAATACTTCACCACATCCACGAAGAAGAAAGCGGGAATCAACAATGAAGCAATCCTCTCCCCAAAATGTTTGTTTCTCATCGTCAGATAGAAAAGAATGTTTAAATGGTGAAATTGCCCTAATAAGTAAGACAATACGTGAAAAAAAAGATTTTATTCTAGCTACGCATATTCAACCAGATGGCGATGCAATAGGGTCTATTTTGGGGCTTGGTCTGTTTTTAAAAAAAATGGGTAAGAAAGTATTTGTAAGCTGGGGACAATCTTCTAAATCCGATGAACAAAATGGCAAGACAAACTTGATTATTCCGAAACAATACTCATTTTTACCCGGCCTAGAGCTACTTTCAGATCCCTCTGAGTGTCCTAAGACAACAGAGTGTTTTATTGCTCTTGACTGTGCTAGTTTTGAACGACTCGGTAATCTAAAGGAATGTTCAAAAAAAGCAACCTTCTTTATAAATATCGACCACCATCACGATAACAGTAGGTTTGCACATATAAATTATATTGACGAAAATTCGCCGGCAACAGCTGAGATGGTTTATCAGATTATAAAACAGATGGAAGGAGAGATGGATAGAGACATTGCAACCTGTCTGTATCTGGGATTAGTTACTGACACTGGAAGGTTTCAGTATTCAAATACAAACAAAAGAGCTTTTCAGATGGTTCTATCTCTTCTGGATTATGGCGTAATTCCTTCTGAAATTTTTCATAACGTATATGAGAATGTGACGAGTTCTTATCTGAGGTTGCTAGGCAGAGTGCTCAAAAATATCAAGTTTGTTTCAGAGGTTGCTTACGCTAAGGTTTCTCAAAGCGATCTGATTTCAACAGGTGTTGAGATAGAAGAAACGGAGAATTTAATCAATTTTTTGAGGTCAATTGGGGAGGCAAAGGTTGCAGCCATCATAAAAGAGACCAGCGATGGAAAATGGAAGGTAAGCCTGAGGTCTAAGAATAAGATAGATGTAAGCAAAGTGGCTGGTTGTTTTGGTGGTGGTGGACACAGGAATGCAGCAGGTTACAGTTCGGAAAAAAACTATGGAGAGACAATTAAATTAATGTTGGAGGCTCTTAAAGATTTATGATTAACGATGGTCTAATTATTGTAGATAAACCTGCTGGGGTTACTTCGCATGATGTGGTTGCTAGTATCAGAAAGACGCTAAAGGTTAAAAAAGTGGGGCATACGGGTACACTTGACCCTGACGCAACAGGTGTTTTGATTCTGCTGATTGGGAAAGCCACAAAAATTGCTCGATTTTTACAGAATGATGTTAAGGGATATTGGGCGGAAATGATTTTGGGTATTAGAACTAACACTCAAGATGCATCGGGTAAAGTTATATCTAGGGTTACATGTGATTTACCAGAAAAAGAAATAAAGCGCGCGCTAAGCAATTTTAAAGGTGAAATTTCTCAAACGCCACCCATGGTATCTGCCATTAAAATAGATGGGCAACCCTTATATAAATTGGCTCGAGAGGGAAGGGAAATCCACCGTCCATCGCGAAAAGTTAACATCCTTACAATCAATTTTTTGAAGATGGACAAGAGGCCATACCCGATTGTTACATTTAATGTAACGTGTTCAAAGGGTACTTATATAAGAACTCTTTGCTCCGATGTTGGAGATTTTCTTGGTTGCGGAGCTCATCTAAAAAAATTAGTACGCACGCACTGTGGTGATTACTGTTTAGACGAAGCTTTTTCGATTGAACAAATTAAAGAACTGAGTGACTCTGCTGTCATAAATAACCATATCATCTCGATTCAGGATGCCCTAAGGAGTTTTCCTTCGATTATGGTAAGCGAACAGTACATTGGCGGTATTTTAAATGGACGCCCATTAACGAATAAGATGGTGGGTGACCAGTTGAGAAAAGTTAAACCGGGGCAGCTTATAAAAGTTGTTGATGAGAACAGATATCTGGTTGCCATATCTAAAACAACTAGTTGTCAAAAAGATGATATATTTGCTGAGCCAATTCGCGTTTTTACTAGGTGAGGTTATAATTTGAAAGTTATTTCCGGGCTTGAGAAATTAAAACTTCAAGAAAGAAAGAGTATTGTTACCATAGGTGTCTTCGATGGTGTGCATAAAGGGCATCAAGCGATTATAGAAACCGTTGTAAGAGATGCTCAAAACCTGAAGGCGCAAAGCGTTGTAATTACGTTTGAGCCGCATCCTCTTGAAGTGCTTGCTCCCGGTTGCCATCCTCCTATTCTTACAAGTTTAGATTCCAAAACTAAGTTAATCGAGAGGATGGGCGTAGATTTATTTTTAATTATTAAGTTTACCGGGGAGTTTGCAAATATGCCCCCGGGAGATTTTATCGATAAAATTCTTTTAAAGAAGTTAAATGCTGTCGAGGTAGTGGTAGGCCAAGGTTTTAGGTTTGGGAAAGATTTAGCCGGAGATATTAATTTTCTAATCGAACAAGGTATTCAAAAGGGCTATGAGGTTAAGAGCATCTCTCTTTTAACTGCGGACAGGGAAGCAATAAGCAGTACTAGGATAAGGCATCTTTTAAAATGTGGCAAAATCATGGAAGCCAGAAAGATTCTAGGTTATTATCCAAGATTGACAGGAACGATAGTCCGAGGTTGCGGAAGGGGCAGGGATGTTGGATTTTGTACAGCGAATATTGAGACGAAAGACAGAGACTCTGTGCCCCGTAACGGCGTTTATGCTGGTTTTGTGAGATTAAACGGTGATAGAAAAATCTGTGTCATAAACATAGGGGGTTGCCCAACTTTCAATGTAAAAAAGTCACGAGTAGAAATTCATATAATTGATTTTGATGGGAATATTTACGGCAATAAAATTGAGATTGAAATAGTTAAAAATCTTCGTGAACAAGAAAAATTCAAAAATAAAGAATCTCTTGCTGTCCAAATAGAGAAGGATGTTAGACAAGCCAAGAAGCTTGGATACGGTAAGTTTACCGATTTTAACAAGTGTGATAATATTGGGCAGGCATAAAGGTAATAGGTTTTGTACCCTTGACTAGGATAACGAGTCACCGACGTTGCTCTTGGTTTGGGGAGTAATAATAAGGGAGGTGAAGAATGTGGTAGTATCCAAAGAACAGAAGGAAAAAATTGTCAAAGAGCACGGTTTACATGAAGGGGACACCGGTTCACCCGAAGTTCAAGTAGCAATCCTTACAAATCGGATAAATGGTTTAACGGAACACTTAAAAGAACACAAAAAAGATCATCATTCTCGACATGGATTATTAAAGATGGTTGGCAAAAGGAGAAAGCTACTAAGCTATTTAAAAGAAAGTGAAATTAAAAGGTATCGAAAAATAATAAAGAAACTTGGTTTGCGAAGTTAAGAGGATGTTCCCTCTTCTTTTTTTTGCACAAGATAAAATTAGGAGGTCTAAGTATTAAATGAATGTTGTAGAAAAAGAACTATTATTAGGTGGGAAACCCATCAATTTTCAGTTCGGTAAAGTTGCGCGTCAGGCAGATGGATCTGTCGTTGTCCAATCTGGTGACACTATTGTTTTAGTTACTGTTGTTGCTTCAAAAGAGCCCGTCAAAGGGTTAAATTTCCTTCCGCTCACCGTTGAAGTGGTGGAAAGGATGTACGCCGCCGGTAAAATTCCTGGTGGTTTTATTAAAAGAGAGGGCAGGCCAAGCGAGCGTTCTATTCTTAACGCCAGGTTAATCGATAGGCCTATAAGGCCGCTTTTCCCGGATGGGTTTAGAAATGAAATTCAAATAATTGCAACCGTTCTCTCTGTGGATCAAGTTAATCCGCCCGATGTTCTGGCTTTAAACGGAGCTTTGATTGCATTGGCGATTTCTGACATACCCTTCAAGAAAAATATTGCAGCTGTTAGGGTTGGGCGGGTTGATGGATCTTGGAGGATTAACCCTACACTTCAGGAGCTCAAAGAGTCTGAAGTGGATTTGGTTCTGGCTGGAAGCAAGGAATCAATCGTTATGGTTGAATCCGGGGCAAAAGAAGTAGATGAAAAAATTATGTTGCAGACCCTAGAAGAAGGCCATAGAGCCATAAAACAATTTATAGATTTTATTGAGGGGATTCAGAAAGAATTAGGTAAGGACAAGAGGGAAATCTCTTTATCAGAAATTGATAGCGAAATTGAAGTTAAAGTGCGCGAGGATGCTACCAAGAAGATTAGAGAGGGGCTTCATAATCCCGACAAGCTTGCGCGAGAAGAAGCCATTTCTGCCATTAAGGAAGCTACAATGGAAAAAGGTCAGGCCTTGTTCCCCGAGGGTGAAAACGATATCAAGAGTGTTCTTAAGAAAATTGAAAAAGAAGAAGTTCGTAAGATGATCTTAGAAGAAGAGATTCGTCCTGATGGGAGAAGGCCTGATGAAATAAGGCCAATCTCATGTGAGGTTGGAGTTCTTCCCAGGACGCACGGCACAGGTCTGTTTACTCGTGGCCAAACACAAGCACTAACCGTTCTTACATTAGGAACGGTTAGTGAAGTTCAGCGTTTAGATGGGTTGGGAATAGAAGATTCCAAGCGTTTTTTGCACCACTATAATTTCCCCCCATTTTCAACAGGGGAAATTTGGCGGCTTATAGGTCCCAAAAGAAGAGAGATAGGACATGGCGCCCTAGCTGAAAAAGCAATTTTGACGGTCATACCCGACGAGTTGGAATTTCCATACACAATTAGACTGGTCTCAGAAGTGCTTGAATCAAATGGTTCTTCTTCAATGGCAAGTATTTGCGGGAGCACCCTTGCTCTTATGGATGCTGGCGTTCCCATAAGCGCTCCGGTAGCAGGCATAGCTATGGGACTAGTTAAAGAGGAAGATAAAGTCGCTATTCTTACTGATATTCAAGGGGTAGAGGATGCTTTGGGAGACATGGATTTTAAAGTTGCAGGTACCTCTAATGGCATCACTGCCTTACAGATGGATATGAAAGTGGCAGGTGTAGACACCGAAACTTTAAGAAAAGCATTAGAACAAGCTAAACAGGGAAGATTGTTTATTCTCGATAAGATGCTATCGGTAATTGCAGAACCGCGAGAAAAACTGTCTGAGTTTGCTCCACGAATTATTACTATAAAAATTAACCCTGAGAAGATTAGGAATGTAATCGGTGCCGGTGGGAAAATAATTAGAGGAATCATCGATGAAACCGGTGCTGCCATTGATATTGAAGACGATGGGACAATATACATATCCTCAGTTGATGGGGAAAGTGGAGAAAAAGCTCAGCAAATAATAGAACTTTTGGTAAAAGATGTAGTAGCTGGCGATGTTTACATGGGAACAGTCAAGAAGATAATGAACTTCGGTGCTTTTGTCGAAGTTCTTCCCGGGAAAGAAGGACTTGTACATATTTCAAAGCTTGCCAAACAAAGAGTTCCTTCAGTAGAGGATGTAGTCAAGGTTGGGGATAAGATCCTGGTCAAAGTTGTTGAGATTGATAAACTGGGCAGGATAAATCTTTCTGCAATCGACGTGGAAGAGAAAAAATAAGCCTCAACCACGAGTTTAGCTTCAGATTTATATCACAAATTCTGGAGGGAGCTAAGGAAAACTTTATTTTGCAACCCTTAAAAACTTCGGTCTCCATAGTGAAGATAAATGGAATAAGAAGAATTATAAACGAAGAGGAATCGACGATGAAAAGGGCGGTTAAGAAAAGTACTCTTGAAAATGGAATCGAAGTAATAACCGAATCAATGCCTTACGTTAGGTCGGTTTCTCTTGGATTTTGGGTGAAGACTGGCTCTAGATATGAATCAAGACCCATGGGTGGAATGTCTCATTTCATTGAGCATCTCTTGTTTAAAGGAACAGAAACGTACTCCGCTAGGCAAATTTCTGAGATATTTGATGGTCTTGGAGCGGAGTTAAATGCTTTTACAGGCAAGGAGTGTACCTGTTATTACGCCCGTATTCTTGATGAAAACCTGGAAACTGCAATGGAAGTTTTATCGGACATGCTTTCAAGGCCTACTTTTAAAAGTGACGATATCAAATCAGAGAGAGAAGTCATTTTAGAAGAGATAAGTCTCCACGAGGATTCTCCCGACGAGAGGGTGCATGATTTATTCGCTGAAACTTTGTGGGGAGAACATCCTTTAGGTAAGAATATCCTGGGCCACTTAGATACTGTTGGACAATTTAAGTGTGAAGACGTGCTTGCTTATTTCAAAAAGCATTATACTCCCAAAAATATACTCATCACTGCAGCTGGTAATCTTCAACACGAACAACTTTTAGATTTAACTAAAAAGCATCTAAAAAAGATTGATGGAGATAGCGTCTTAAAAAAGAAGATTAAAACGACAGTAAGGCCGGGTACAAAAGTTATATATAAAGAGACTGAGCAAGCGCATATTTGTTATGGCTGCGAGGGGTTACCCGCAAGGCATAAAGATAGATTTTCTTTAAGTATTTTAGATAATATTTTAGGCGGAGGGATGAGCTCACGGTTTTTTCAGGAAATAAGAGAAAAACGTGGTCTCGCTTACGCAGTCTATTCCTATCACTCATTCTACAAAGATACCGGCTTGTTCACCATTTATGCGGGGACAAGGCCATCAAATGTTGGAAAGGTTATGGATTTAATTAGGTCGGAAATAGATGAGGTTGTGACTAAAGGGGTAAAAAGTGAAGAGTTGAGTAGGGCAAAAAAACAGATTAAAAGTCAGCTTGTTTTGGGTTTGGAAAATACCGGAAACAGGATGATGAGACTCGGTAAATCCGAGATAACGCATGGAGAAATATTATCAGTAAGCGAATTGATTAATTATGTCGAAAAAGTTAAATTAGAAGACATACAGAGGGTTGCTCAAAATATATTTTTACCAGAAAAGACTGTTCTTGCTATAATCGGGCCTTTTGATGAAGACAAATTTATAATTTGATGAACAGGAGACGTATTTTATGATAAGTGTAGTTGTTTCAGGTGCTGCTGGCAGGATGGGGCGTGAGGTCTGCAAAGCAGTATATGATGACCCCGAATTATCTCTTGTTGGCGCTGTTGATATAAGCTGCGTGGGACAAGATGTCGGAGAATTGATTGGGCTCAATAAACTAAATATTTTTGTACAAAATAATTTAGAAGTTACTCTGAATGAACTTTCACCTCACGTGATGATTGATTTTACCCATCCAGATGTGGTTATGAATAACATTCGAACGGCCATAAGTTGTGGAGTAAATTCTGTAGTGGGAACCACAGGAATTACAACCGATAATTTAAAGGAGATTGAATCTTTAATAGCGGGCAAAGATGTTAATATTTTCGTTGCGCCAAATTTTGCAATCGGGGCCGTGCTTATGATGAAATTTAGTGAGATAGCTGCTAAATATTTCTACAATGCTGAGATAATTGAATTTCACCACGATAAAAAAATTGATGCACCATCCGGAACAGCTCTGAAAACGGTCGAAATGATGTCGGCTTCACAAAAGAAAGATGTTTCTATTCCGTCTGGTAAGGAGATATCGAAGGGTGCTCGTGGTGAAGCATATGGGAATATTCGTATCCACAGTGTTCGCTTGCCCGGGCTGGTTGCTCATCAACAAGTTATTCTTGGCTCAAAAGGACAAACTTTAACGATACGTCATGATTCGATAGATAGAGTGTCTTTTATGCCTGGAGTGCTTATGGCGGTAGAACAAGTTCAAAAACGAAAAGGTTTGACTTATGGCCTGGGTAAAATAGTAGATTTGTAGATGAAGGAGGGGTTAGGGTGTTCGGAGAAGTTTTGACCGCTATGGTTACTCCTTTCAAGGAGAATTTGAGAGTCGATTATGCTCGTGCTCAGGAGTTGGCTAGTTACCTGGTTAATAATGGCTCGGATGGTATTGTTGTCTCAGGAACAACCGGCGAGTCTCCAACGCTCTCGGATGACGAGAAAGTAGATCTATATCGAGCTGTAAAAGAAGCGATAGAGGGGAAGGGTTCTGTTCTAGCAGGAACGGGATATAATTGTACAAGGGAGAGTATAGGGCTTACAAAGAAAGCTGAAAAGGTTGGAGTCGACGGTTGCATGCTTGTGACTCCGTATTATAATAAGCCTCCTCAGAAAGGATTGTATAATCACTTTAAAATGGTTGCTGAAAATACATCACTCCCTGTAATTCTTTACAATGTTCCGGGGCGCACGGCCAAAAACCTAGAAGCCGATACTGTAATTGCTCTTTCGGAGGTTCCAAATATTGTTGGGGTCAAGGAGGCCAGTGGGGATTTTGAGCAAGTTGCAAAGATTAAAAGTGAAACCCCCGAAGACTTTACACTCTATAGCGGGGATGACTTGGCGACATATCCAATACTTGCTTTGGGCGGGCATGGTGTCATAAGTGTTGCCTCACACCTTGTCGGAAAAGAAATTAAAAAAATGGTTTCCTTTTATAAAAAAGGTGATTGTAGAGAATCTTTGAAAATTCATCTGAGATTGTTGCCTTTTTTTAAGATCTTATTTTTGACGACTAACCCGATAATGGTTAAGGCTGGGGTCAAATTAAAAGGAATTGACGTTGGGGGTCTTAGGCCTCCCATGATAGACGCAAGCGATGAGCAGATATCGAAGCTTAAAAAACTGATGGACAAGCTCGAATTGTTCTAGATTAAGGAAAGGTTGTATGTTTAAAACAAAAAAACCAGCGAATGTTAAGCTCACTATCCTGGGAGGGCTTGGTGAAATTGGCAAAAACATGATGGTTATTGAGAATGGAAAGGATATGTTGTTGGTAGATGCGGGCATAATGTTTCCCGAAGAGGAAATGTTGGGCATCGATTTAGTCCTTCCGGATTTTTCTTATGTTGTTAAGAACAAAGAACGTCTTAAAGCGATAATAATAACACATGGACATGAAGATCATACCGGCGCTTTACCCTATCTTTTGAAAGAGGTTTCGGCTCCAGTTTATGGAAGTAAACTGACACTGGGCTTAATCGAAAAGAAGATGGGGGAGCATAAGCTAAAAGCCGATTTAAGGGAAATATCCTCGAGGACAAAATTGACGGTGGGTCAATTTAAATTGAGTTTTTTTGAAGTTTGTCACAGCATACCGGATGGGCTTGGAATTATCATTGAGACATTGTTTGGCTTAATGGTTCATACCGGAGATTTTAAGTTTGACCAAACTCCTGTAGACGGGAGACCCACGGAGCTTCAAAAACTTACGGGCTTAGGCCAGAAAGAAGTACTGCTCCTATTATCGGACAGTACCAATGCTGAAATACCTGGCTATACTCTTCCCGAGAAAACCGTTGGAGCCAATTTGCTCAAGCTTTTTGAGGATGCAAGACAGAGAATAATTGTTGCTACTTTTGCTTCGCATCTTCATCGGATTAAACAGATAGTTGACGCGACCATAAAAACAGATCGAAAACTGGCAATATCGGGCCGAAGCATGGTCAATAACGTTCGAATAGCGTCAGAACTTGGCTATTTAAAAATCCCAGAAGAAGTGCTTGTAGATGTTGCGAAAATTGAAAAATATCCCCCCGACAAAATCGTTGTGCTTTGCACGGGGAGTCAAGGAGAGCCGCTATCCGCTTTGGCTAGAATATCTTCAAACGACCATAAACAAGTGAAACTCCACCCCGGAGATACTGTAATAATATCTGCCTCACCTATACCGGGGAACGAGAGGTCGGTGTCGAGGATCATAAATCAAATTTATAGGTGTGGAGCGGTGGCTCATTATGAGTTAATTTCAGGCGTTCATGCTTCTGGTCATCCTGCCCAGGAGGAGCTTAAGCTTATGATTAATTTGGTTAAACCCAAATATTTTATTCCGATTCACGGGGAGTATAGACACCTTAAACACCATGCAGAGTTAGCAAAGCAAGTTGGCATACATCCAGAAAATATTTTCATTTGTGAAGATGGGGATGTAATAGAGTTTAATGCATACGGGGCTAAAAAAACAGGGGAAATTCCCGCGGGTGATGTTTTTGTTGATGGCTTGGGAGTCGGAGATATAGGCGACATCGTTTTACGAGACAGGAAGCAACTTTCAAAAGATGGGGTTTTTATCGTAGTCGTTGCGATAGATAAACAGAAGGCCGAAATAATAACTGGGCCCGATGTTGTATCTCGCGGTTTCGTATATGTTAAAGAGACAAAAGAACTTATAGATGAGGCGATAGAAAGAGTTGAAGAGACTTTGGCAAAAACAGCTCAGGAAGGTGTTACGGATATTACGGTGTTAAGATTGAGAATAAGAGAAGACCTGAGCAAATTTCTATATAAAAAAACCAGGCGTCGCCCAATGGTCATGCCGATTATTATTGAAGCATAGGGGTGTAGGGTTTTGAGTTTTGCTCAAGCAATAGTTTTAGGAATCGTGCAAGGAATAACGGAATTTGCTCCAATCAGTAGTTCGGCTCACTTGGTTCTGGTGCCAGATTTAATGGGGTGGCCACAACCTGATTTAAGTTTTGATGTAATGCTCCACTTAGGCACCTTGGTAGCCGTGTTTTGTTTTTTTAGAGTCGAAATCTTTAAATTAAGTAGAGCTTTTTTGAATGGTTTTAAGGAGAAAGCGGCCCGAAAAAAAGTGGAGTATCATCTCGCTTGGTTGATAATAATTGGCACGATTCCGGCTGTTGTTATGTCATTATTGTTTGAGGATTTTTTCGAAAATCTTTTTTCGAAGCCAAAATATGTTGCTGTGCTTTTGATTATAACTGGAATTATTCTTTGGCTTAGTGAAAGGTTTTCAAGGAAAACCAGAGTTTTGGAGGATATGAAACTTTTTGATACTCTAATTATTGGATTGGCCCAGGGATGTGCCATAGCTCCTGGGATTTCTCGTTCAGGAGCAACCATTGCAGCCGGTCTTTTTAGGGGAGTAAATCGAGATTCTGCGGCGCGGTTCTCTTTTTTGCTGGCAATTCCAATAATACTGGGCGCAGTCGTTGTACAAGTTGGCGATTTTATCAATTTGTGCAAAAATCAGGAATATATCTGTTTGATAGGGGGATTTCTCGCCGCAGTTATAAGCGGATATTTATGTATTAAATATCTGTTGAATTATTTAAAGAAGGGAAAGCTCACGATCTTTGCTTATTATTGTTGGATTGTGGGACTGGGTTTTCTTTTAATTAATGGATTTTAGTCTAATGAGAGAGAACTATGGCTACCCAAAAAAGAAAGACTTTTACGGAAAACAAAAGACACAAGGAAAATCTAAGCGATGTTTATGGCGTGGCTTTATTTGCACTTTCCGCGGTCTTGATCATAAGTCTCTTTGCCGGAGACAGGGGCTTGATAGGTAAGTATGTTGTGGAAGGGCTTACACACTCCGTTGGCATAGGCAGATATCTTGTTCCTATCTTTCTTGTAGTGTGGGGACTTTCCTTTTTTACAAGGAGAACCATTAAGATAAATGCGGAGTCAACGGGTTTGGGACTGGCTATTTCTTTTATTAGTATAATTTCCCTGGTTCACTTAAACACGCCTTCGTCCAAGGAGTTTAGCTCCGAATATATTGCTTCATATGGTGGATACGTAGGCGGGATCTTTGCTTACGTTCTAAGATTTCTCTTGGGAAACATCGGTGCTTATGTAGTTATTTTGGCCTTACTTATTATCGGAATTGTAATTCTCACGGGTGTCCCCATATCACAACAATTTTCTTTCTTATTTAAAGGAATCAAGATGCTTTTCAAATCAAAATCTGAAGTTAAAAGAGAGCGATTTCTTAATGAACGGCAGACTGCCTCAGACTTTTCTGAAAAGAAAGAGTCGACTTTTTATGAACAACTTAGTTTAAATAACAGAGAAGCACTGAACAAAACAAAAACTTCTCAGATAGAAGGGGGAAGTTTCGCCTCACAAAAAACAACCGAACTGAAAATTGAGATACCCAGGGTCGAGGTGGGCAAATACCAACTTCCACCCCTTTCTCTTTTAAAGAGGACCGTAGCCAAAGGTCCACAACTAAAAAAGGATATTAAGGGAAGTGTCAGGGCACTTGAGAGGACATTGGATAATTTTGGCGTAGACGCCGTTGTTGATAGGGTTGTGAGGGGTCCAACGGTGACATTATACGAGATACTTCTTGCCTCTGGGGTGAAGGTTAATCGGATACTCAGCTTAGCTGACGACATTGCTTTGGCGTTGGCCTCACCGGATATTAGAATATTAGCCCCTATTCCAGGCAAGTCGGCGGTAGGCATAGAGGTCCCGAACAAACAGAGAGAACTTGTAACTCTTGGAGACATTTTGGCTAGCAAAAAAGCTCAATCAAATGGACCCTTGAAGGTCTGTCTGGGTAAGGATATATCAGGGGACTCCATTGTTGCCGACTTAGGAGATATGCCTCATCTTTTGATTGCGGGGGCCACGGGGAGCGGTAAGAGTGTTTGTGTGAACTGTATTTTGATCTCTCTTTTAACCAGAGTGCGACCCGATCAAGTGAAGATGATATTAATTGACCCAAAAAGAATAGAGTTAAATCTTTATGACGGGCTTCCTCATCTAATAACTCCGGTCGTAGTCAACATCAAGGAAGCTTCTCGCGCTCTGCTGTGGGCAGTAAAAGAAATGGAAAACAGACTCGGTCTTTTGGCTGAGAGTGGGACAAGAAATATTGATGGTTATAACGCGCAATTAAAAAATAAAGATGACTTCATGCCTTATATTGTCATTGTTATAGATGAGCTAGCTGACTTAATGATGGTTGCTCCGGGGAAGGTTGAGAACGCGATATGTCGTTTAGCTCAGCTAGCCAGGGCAGTTGGAATTCACCTGATAATTGCAACGCAGCGTCCTTCAGTCGATGTTATAACCGGGTTAATTAAGGCAAACATAACTTCAAGGATTGCTTTTGCAGTTTCATCACAAGTTGATTCCAGGGTTATTATCGATGGTGCGGGAGCAGACAAGTTGGTGGGCAAAGGAGATATGCTCTTTATGACGCCGCAATCAAATAAACTTATCCGATTACAAGGTGCTTTTATTACAGAGCAAGAGGTGGAGTTAGTCACAAACTTTATTAAGAAACAAACGCAACCGAGTTACCAAAAAGAAGTGTTAGAAAACCAAAAGTCCAAGTTTTCATTGGGCGACTATGAAGATGAGCTTTTTGAGGATGCCATGGAGCTTATTGTTTCAGTCGGGATGGCTTCTGTGTCCATGCTTCAAAGACGTTTGCGAATAGGTTATACTCGAGCCGCAAGATTGATAGATATTTTGGAGGAAAGAGGAATCGTTGGTTCATCGGAAGGCAGTAAACCGCGAGCCGTGTTGCTCTCTAAAGAAGATTTAGAAAAGATGAGAAAAAAATAGAAACCGGTTGAAATTTTTGAGTCTCAAATTAAAAGGAATGTTAATGTATTGATAAATTATAATATGAAGACGATATAAATATGTAATTTGAATGTTTGGAGATAAAAGTGGCTTCAATAGGGGAAATATTTAAAGATAAGAGAGAATCGTTGGGGTTGACACTGAAGGACGTTGAGAAGAGCACCAACATAAGGAAACGTTACCTTGAAGCAATTGAGAACGATGACTTTGACGTAATTCCCGGGAGTGCTTATGTTAAGGGTTTTATGAGAGTTTACGCTTCTTTTTTGAAGATTGATAGCGAGCCGCTTATTAAAGAATTCGAGAGCAATTATAAAGAGCCTTTAAAGTATGAGAAAGAAAGGTATATAGATGTTAGCAGAAAGAGTGTATACAGACGTCGTAGGATAACTTTCCTCCTTTCTGCTATTGGAGTTTTGTTGGTTATTGTTCTTATCGTTCTGGGAGTAAGGGCATTAAGCAGAAGGTCTGATGTTGTTTCCGAACCTGAAGAAAAAATAGAGGTCCCTCTAGAGGAAGTTTTGCCGCCCGAGGAAGAATCTATGAGAGAGGAGTCATTGCCTCCCATTGAGAAATCTTCGAACGATATTTTTTCTTCTAAGGATGCTCATATTTTAGATATACCAACAAGGGAAGGGTTTAAGATAAAAGTTACGGCCCTCGATAGAATTTGGTTACGTGTATTTGTGGACGGAGAGAATGTTTTTGAAAGAATACTCGAGAAGGATGAATCTCGGGAGTGGACAGCAAAGGAGTCTGTGGCGATAAAAAGCGGCAACGGGGAGTTGGTTCAAGTAGAGAAGGATGGAGAATTACTCGGCAAACTTGGTGTTGGCTTGGAAGAAAAGACGTTTACCTTCGAATGATTAGGGGTTGATTTTATGGCAAAAGAAAATTCTTTTGATATGGTGTCCGAAGTTGATATACAAGAAGTTGATAACGCAGTCAACCAGACGCTCAGAGAGGTTAAGACGAGATACGATTTGAAAAAAAGCTACTGCGAACTTCTTTTAAGTAAAAAAGAGGGCGAAATTACTATTTTAACCGAAAGTGATTTTGTTCTTAAAAGTGTTTCGGATATCTTGAAATCTAAATTTGTAAAGCGTGGAATTTCCCTAAAAGCATTACAAGCTGGCCAGGTCGAATCAGCGCTTGGAGGCAGAGTGAAACAGAAGTTCGATATCGTTCAAGGAATATCGCAGGATGTTGCGAAAGGGATCAATAAAATCATTAAAGAAAAAAAGATTAAGGTTAAAGTACAGATTGAGGATAATAAATTAAGGGTTTTTAGTAAAAGCAAAGATGCACTTCAAGAGGCAGTTTCTCTCATAAAATCCAACGATTTCCCAATCCCTATTCAATTTCGAAATTATAGATAGGGGAATAGGTTGAGTTTAAATGTGACGATTGTTACCTTGGGATGTCCTAAAAACGAGTCAGATTCGGATTTCATAAAGGGTCAGCTTTCCAGTTTTGGTTACAACTTAGTCTGCGATCCCCAAATAGCAGATGTCATAGTGATAAATACATGTGGTTTTATCGAACCCGCCAAACAAGAGTCCATAGAGACAATTTTTGAGTATGCTAACTATAAAGAAGAGGGTAAATGCAAGGTACTTGCAGTTGTTGGGTGTTTGGCTCAGAGATATCCGGATGAACTGTTCAAAGAGATTCCGGAAATTGATATTCTTCTTGGTGTAAATTGCTGGTCAAAACTTCCTGAGAAGATTTCTGAATTCTTGAAGGGTGGGCGTATCCTTCAAATAGATGATCCTTCATCACATCTTGAAAGCGATTTTACACGAGCTAAGCCTGATTTGCCTTTCGCTTATCTAAAGATATCGGATGGATGCAACAGTAGATGCTCTTACTGCGCGATACCTTTTATCAAAGGAAGTTACCATAGTTTATCTATAGATAAACTGATTGACGAAGTAAAGTATTTAACGAGCAATGGGGTTCGGGAAATTATTCTCGTTGGACAAGATACTGGCAATTATGGTGTGGATATCTACAGCGAGAGAAAATTACCCGAGCTCATCTTGAACCTTTCAAAAATCGAACAACTCGATTGGATAAGACTGATGTATATTCAACCCGATGGTCTTTCTGAAGATTTGCTTACGGTTATGGCGACCGATTCTAAGGTGTGTAACTATGTTGATATCCCATTTCAACATTCAAGCGAAAAGATTTTACGCATGATGAGACGCAATGGTTGCGGTAAAGATTATTTGAGTTTGGTTGACAAAGCAAGAGACCGTATTCCCGGCGTTGTTATTAGAAGCTCTTTGATTGTGGGTTTCCCTGGAGAATCAGATGAGGATTTTGAAGATTTGCTTGCTTTTACAAAAGATGCAGATCTTGATTACTTGGGAGTATTCGAGTACTTTGCAGAAGAAGGAACGGCGGCAGCCACTTTGTCCTCCCAGGTTTTAAAAGAGGTAAAAAGGGAGCGTTATCACCAACTGACCTGCCTCCAGGACTCGATAACTCTTGAAAAAAATAAAAGGTATATAGGGCAAGAGATAAAAACATTAACTGAGTCCCATGAAGAAGGCGAAATATTTTTAGGAAGAAGTCAATATCAAGCCCCGGAAATTGATGGTATTGTTTATATAAAAGGTTGCAACGGTCAGGACCTCAAAGTTGGCGACTTTGTCTTAGCGAAAATTACCGGTTTCGATGGATATGATTTAGTGGGTGATGCTGAGTGTTAAATGCTGCTAATCGGATTACAATTTTAAGAATTCTATTAATTCCCGCCTTCATGGCGTTCTTGCTTTCAAACATTAAATACGGTGACTGGATTTCTGTTGGAATATTTATCGTCGCAGCTCTATCTGACGGTTTGGATGGTTATATTGCACGTTCAAGAGGTCTTGTTACAGTTTTCGGGAAATTTTTGGATCCTCTGGCTGACAAATTGTTAATTTCAGCCGCTTTAATTTCTTTAGTCGATTTAAATCTTTTATCCGCGTGGGTTGCGATGGCGATAATTGCCAGAGAATTTTTAGTCTCTGGCTTAAGACTTATGGCCTTTGCGGAAAACAAGGTTATTGTCGCAAGTGTTTGGGGGAAATTAAAAACCGTTAGTCAAATTATAATGGTTGTTGTATTGATTGTTTTGCCGAACACTTTGTTGGCATGTGTGGTGCTAATTGTTGCAATTTTCCTTACGATTTTCTCTGGGATCGATTATTTTATTAAATCCACAGACATTTGGATGGTGCGGGGGCGAGAACCAAGTGAATTGTGAAGTATTAGCCGTGGGCTCAGAAATTACGCTGGGATTATCTCTAGATTCAAATTCTTCTTACATCGCTAGCCAACTTGGCAAAATTGGTATTGTTACTGAACGTATATCGAGTGTTCCCGATGATGTAGAGATAATATCTTCAGTCATAGATGAAACTCTAAATCGAGTTAATATCCTGTTGATTACGGGGGGCTTGGGACCGACTGTTGACGATTTAACTCGGGAAGCCATTGTTAAATTTGCAAAAACGAAACTTTTGCTAGACGAGGATTTAGCTAACTTAATTAAAAAAAGATATTCTGATTTTGATAGCCCAATGACTGAGATTGTCTTGAGGCAAGCATATCTTCCCCCGGGGGCCATTCCGATAGCTCCTTCCTTAGGTACCGCCCCGGGATTAATCGTTGAAGTTGGAGAGAGGGTTATTTTTGCTTTGCCCGGTGTCCCAACGGAAATGAAGGAAATGCTGCATAGGGGAATCATTCCCTATCTAAAAAAAAGGTTTAGCTGTAATGAAATTATAGACGTTGCGATTTTTAAGGTGTGTGGTTTAAGCGAAGCCGAAATTCAAAAAAAAATTAGAAAGATATTAAAAGATAAAAGATTAACCATTGTTTTACTCTCTAGTCTCGGCGAGGTAAGTATTCAAATTGTGGTAAAAGGGAAGCCCGATTCTGCTAAAAAGATCTTACTTGAAGTCGGGAAAGAGGTTCGCAAGGAGTTAGGTAATAATGTTTTTGGAATGAATGGGGATATTTTAGAAAAAGTGGTTGGCAATCTTTTAACTAAGCGCCACCTGACTCTTTCTATTGCGGAGTCTTGCACGGGAGGGTTGCTTTCTAATCGTATAACTAATGTTCCCGGAAGTTCCGATTATTTTCTCGGGGGGCTCATTTCATATAGCAATGATATCAAAGAGAGCATCCTGAGTGTTCCAAGAAAAATTTTGAGTAATTATGGAGCTGTGAGTTCTCAGACGGCGGAGGCGATGGCAAGCGGAATTGCTCAAGTATACAAGTCGGATATCTCGCTGGCAATTACCGGAATAGCGGGACCTAGCGGCGGGAGCGATAACAAACCTGTGGGGACCGTTTATATCGCTCTGTGGCTTGGTGGATATACTTATTGCAAGAAATTTTGTTTTCCCGGTTTAAGAGAAGAGATAAAGTGGCGAGCTACTCAAAAATCACTGGAGATTATCAGGCTATTTTTGCTTGAAAAACTAAGGATGAGTTAGTGACATGTTAAGGTTATTTGTTGCCTTGGAGCTTCCGAACGAGCTCAAGTGCAAAATCGCTCAATTGAAAGATGAACTTTGCAAAGAGATAAGAGATGTTAAATGGGTGTCGGAGAAAAACATCCACATGACCTTAAAATTTTTGGGGAACTGTGAGGAAGAAATGCTTCCCGATATCAAGTCCGGTCTCGAGTTTTCTGTCAAAAAATTTAGCCCATTTGATCTTTGTCTTAATGGCCTGGGAGTTTTTCCTTCAGCCAAAAATGCTCGCGTGTTTTGGGTGGGGGTAGAGGACGGAGGAAAAAAAATAATTAATTTGCAGCAAGCTATCGAAAAAGGTTTGGTTAAAACCGGTTTTGCCGAAGACGAGAAGAGGTTTTCTCCTCACATTACTTTCGCAAGGTTAAAAAAACCTCATAACGTAGAGCAACTCTTACAGAAAGTAGGAACGAAAGGTTTTTCAGGATACCGCGTTGAAGTTAATAATATTTATCTTTTCAGAAGTCACTTGATGGCCAATGGGCCGGTATACGAAAAAATTTTGGAATTAAAATTGAAAACAGATTGACATCGAACACTTGTTCGTATAAAATCTCTAAGTAAAACGATTCTAGGAGGAAAAATGGAACGTGATAAAGTTTTGGAGTTAGCAAAGGATCAGATTGAAAGAAAATACGGTAAAGGCGCTATTATGAGACTTGGAGATCAACCAGAAAGATTCGACTTCTCAACAATTTCTACCGGTTCTTTGGCCCTGGATGTTGCTTTAGGTGTTGGTGGTGTCCCGAAGGGAAGGATTGTTGAAATATATGGGCCCGAAGCCTCGGGTAAAACTACTCTAGCATTGCAGATTATTGCCGAAGCACAGAAAAAAGGTGGAGTAGCCGCGTTTATCGATGCCGAACACGCTCTTGATTCGAGCTATGCTCGCAACCTTGGGGCAGATGTAGATAATTTACTTGTCTCTCAGCCCGATACCGGTGAGCAAGCGCTTGAAATTGCCGAGATGCTTATAAGAAGTGGAGCAGTCGATGTTATAGCAATTGACTCTGTTTCAGCTCTGGTTCCTAGAGCTGAAATTGAGGGTGAGATGGGAGATTCGCACGTCGGTCTCCAAGCGAGATTGATGTCTCAAGCACTTCGGAAACTATCTGGAGCTATTAGCAAATCAAAAACAGTTGTAATATTTATAAACCAACTGAGGGAGAAGATTGGTGTAATGTTCGGCAATCCCGAGACTACTTCCGGGGGTCGAGCACTTAAATTTTATTCTTCGGTCAGAATAGACATTAGAAGAATTGAGTCCATAAAACAAGGGGTCGATATTGTTGGAAACCGAGTTCGAGCAAGAGTGGTTAAAAATAAAGTTGCACCCCCTTTCAAAAAAGCTGAATTTGACATCATCTACGGCAAAGGGATTTCGAGGGAAGGCAACATATTGGATATGGGTATCGAGTATGGAATAGCCAATAAAAGCGGAGCTTGGTATACATACGGCGATGAAAGGCTCGGACAAGGCAGGGAAAACGCGAAGCAATTTTTACAGGAAAATTTAAAAATAGCCGACGAGATAGAAGAAAAAATTAAAGTAGCCGTGGGTTTTAAACAAGAAGAAAAGAAGGTCAAAAAAGAAGAAATGAAAGTATAGATTGCATTGCTTAGTGAAGATATTGATTCCGGTATGGAGACAAAAGCCACAAACAAAGCTCTTAATTATCTTAATTATGGGCCCAGAAGCGTCAAGGAGATAAGAAATTATTTAGAACGGAAGGGCTATAATCAAAAGCTCATCAAAGAAGTTGTGAAATATCTTAAAAATTGTGATTATTTGAACGATTTGACTTTTACAAGAATGTGGATTGAGTCTAGAAAAGAAAACAAATTTTTAGGTAGAAATCGAATAAAACACGAGTTGCTTCAAAGAGGCATAAATACCGATTTAATTGACGAAGAGCTCGATAAGCTTTATTTAGAAAAAGAAGAGTCAAAAGTAGCCATCGAGATTGCAAGGAAACAACTGAAAAAATATGATGATATCGATGATATGGCTAAAAAAAGACGACTTTACCGTTATCTGATAAATAAAGGATTTAAGCCCGAAGTTTCGAGGAAAACTTGTGAAAATTTGTTAAATTTTTAATTTTTTCTAGATTGACACTGCATGGTGTATAATAATGTAAAATTAATCATTAAATAGATTTGATGATTTAAAATAAGCAAGTTTAATAAAGATTGGTTGAATATTAATTTACTTAAAAATTTCTTAAGTGTTATAAGTTTTAGGCTGAGAGAGCCAGAATTTATTTTAATCATATCGATTAAAGAGTTCTAAAAATAGAAATTTTATTATGAGGTACTAAGTAAATTTTATTTAGCCGAGCAATGCTCGGTTTTTTATTTTAATAAGAAAAAAGGAGGTTGTTGAAGTGGGAACAGGACAGATTGCGTTGGTTTTAGTGTTCGGTATCTTGGGTATGGTTGCAGGTTTTTTTATTAGAAGATATTTGGCTGAAACGAAGATTGACTCCGCTGAAGTCGAGGTAAAGAAAATAATTGCTGAGGCAAACAAAGAAGCTGAAACAAAGAAGAAAGAAGCCATTCTTGGGGCTAAAGATGAGATTCATTTTATGAGAACTGAAGCCGAAAGAGAGGTTAGAGACCGTCGGGTGGAAGTGCAAAAAGCAGAATCACGCCTTGCTCATAAAGAAGAAATGATCGATAAGAAGCGGGAATCCTTAGACCAAAGAGAAAAGAGCTTAATCGAGAGCGATAAGAAGATGGATGAGCTTAAAAGCAATTTGGAAAGTGTTATCGATAGACAAAAAGAGATGCTGCAAGAGATTGCAAAAATGTCGATTGAAGAAGCAAAAAATTTATTATTGAAAAAAGTTGAGGACGATGCGAGACGCGATGCGGCTATAATTGTCAAAAACATTGAAAATGAAGCACGCGAGGATGCTGGGAAGAGAGCTCGCAATATCGTTTCTTTAGCTATTCAGCGTTGCTCAGCAGACCATGTAGCAGAAACCACTGTCTCTTCAATTAATCTGCCAGGGGATGAAATGAAAGGGCGAATAATAGGCCGAGAGGGACGAAACATTAGGGCGTTTGAGAACGTTTCGGGTGTTAACCTGATAATTGACGACACTCCTGAGGCAGTCATAATTTCCTGTTTTGACCCGGTGAGACGGGAGATTGCCAGAATTGCTCTTGAAAAGTTGATAGCCGATGGTAGAATTCAGCCGGCAAGAATTGAAGAGATGTATGCAAAAGCTAAGCAAGAAGTGGAAATCGAGATACGTGAAGCAGGAGAACAAGCCGCCTTCGATACGAATGTGCAAAATTTACACCCCGAGCTTATCAGGGTTCTTGGACGACTGAAGTATCGAACAAGTTATGGTCAAAATGTTTTAATGCATTCAATCGAAGTTGCGCATTTAGCCGGAGTCATGGCTGCTGAACTTAGTACTGACATAAGAATGGCCAAAAGGGCCGGATTGTTGCATGATGTTGGTAAAGCTATCGATCATGAGGTTGAAGGCTCTCATGCTACCATTGGTGCTGATTTGGCAAAACGATTGCAAGAATCTGAGGCAATATGCCATGCGATTGAGGCACACCATCTAGATGTTGAACCAAAAACCATCGAAGCTGTTCTGACACAATCGGCCGATGCTATTTCTGCAGCTCGACCTGGGGCTAGACGAGAAACTTTGGAGAGCTATATTAAAAGGTTAGAAAAACTTGAAAAGATAGCGGATTCACATAAGGGCGTTGAAAAATGCTTTGTTATGCAGGCTGGCCGAGAGGTTCGGGTTTTAGTAAAACCTGAACAAATAGATGATACCGAATCTACTTTGTTGGCCAAAGAAATTGCCAAAGAAATTGAGGCCGAGATGGAATATCCAGGTCAAATTAAGGTGACGGTAATACGCGAACAGAGGGCCACGGAGTACGCAAAATAGATAACTTTTGAGAGGTAGCTTTGTCTTCAAAAGAAAAGGATGAATTAATCAACTTTATCGAGAAAGTTGCTGGGGACAAATATCAAAAAATTGAAGAAGATCTGGGCAATGGATTTGTTCGCCTCCATATAAGCGAAGCGCAGAAGAGACAAGCGAAACACGATATACGCTCAGTCGAAGACGTGATTGTTGAACTATTGCGTAATTCAAGGGATGCGGATTGTAGAAATATCTTTATTGCTCTGCATAAAGAAAAAAAAGACAGAACCGTTGCAATTATTGATGATGGACACGGAATCCCATCCAGTGTTTTAACGAAGATATTTGAACCTCGCGTAACTTCCAAACTTGATAGCGTTGTAAATGACAAATATGGGGTTCACGGCCGCGGAATGGCTTTATACGCTATTAAAAATAATGTTGAATATGTAGACGTTGTGGCTTCCGCGGTCGACAGAGGAACCATCGTTAAGGTGTATATCAATACCATGAAACTTCCGGAACGTAAAGATCAATCCACGTTGCCTGCGACAAGAGTGCGTCACGGAGAAGTCCATGTTATCAAGGGTCTTCATAATATTCTAAGAGTTCTGGCGGAATTCTCTATTGAGCATCCGAAAATCAAGATATTTGTCGGCTCCCCGGCTCAAATTTTGGTTACAATGTATGATTTAAGTCAAAACTTGCTGACCTCTAACAAGGGTGGCAAAACGGTATTTCTCGATGGTTTTGAAGAGGGAAGCCTTCCTCTCTGGCAATGCGTCGGCTCAATTGGAAATGTGAAAAGTCTCATGGAAGTGTCGAATGATTATTACGGTTTAGATGTTTCTCAACGAAATATCCACCGTATTTTTAGTGGGGAGATAGAGCCGGTTGATGATTTATATACAACTTTGCTTAAGAAACATAAAGAAGTGGTCGCCAAACCAATATTTAATGTTGATTTCAATAATTCGTCTAACCTTGTAAAATATATTGAGAAGAAAGACCTGGATAAGTTGTCCCAATTGGTAGAAGATGAATTTGGTAAAATTGGTGATAAGTACTTCCTGCATCTAAAAGGATCCCCAAAGATTTCGCGGGGGAAAAACCAGATAAAAATCTTACTTGAGGTTGAAGGAGAAGAATAAATTCGATTTAAAGCAGGAAAAGAGTGTTTTTTAGCGAAATCAACATTAGTCCAATCATTGTAGTATTTAAGGAGGAAACATGGATGTACTAAAAGTCTCCTCTAAGTCCAATCCAAACTCTGTAGCAGGTGCATTGGCAGCAATACTCCGTAATAAGGGACGGGCCGAGATCCAGGTTATCGGAGCTGGGGCGCTTAACCAAGCCGTTAAAGCGGTAGCAATTGCCCGTGGATTTGTTGCCCCTGGAGGCATGGACTTAGTCTTGGTCCCGGCATTTACCGACCTAAAAATCGATGGCGAAGACAGAACAGCAATTCGTCTGCTGATTGGACCGCGATGAAACGCTTCATTGGAAATATTACAAAAATAGTGGAGTGTAACTTTTAAAGATGGTGGACCTTCACCTCCACAGTACAGCTTCAGATGGGACATATTCACCCGAGGAGCTTGTGAAACTTGCAGCCAAATTAGAATTAAAGGCCATAGCAATTACCGACCATGATAGTATTGATGCTATCGAGATAGCAATTAAAGAAGGCAACCGCTTAAATGTTGATGTAATTCCCGCCATTGAATTCAGTTCCGACTTAGATGGCCGAGATATACACATACTCGGATACTACATAGATTATCGACACCCTTGGTTTGACAAGCATCTTGAGAAGTTACAAAGTGCAAGATATAAACGAACGATTGAGATGATTGAATATCTTAGGGAAGCGGGTCTTGACATTCTACTAAAAGATGTTCTCAAGGTTGCCGGCAACGGAGCTACGGTTGGAAGAGCCCATTTGGCCAGGGCCATGCTTGAAAAGGGTTGCATAGATAATATTCAAGAAGCTTTTGACAAATATATTGGAGCAAGTGGACCATGTTATGTAAGGAATACCACATATTCCCCACAAGAAGTTATAAAAATCATAAGGCAGGTGGGAGGGGTATCGGTCTTGGCGCATCCCGGCGTTTCAAAGGTCGATGAATTTATAGCAGACTTTATCGATGTGGGACTTCAAGGACTTGAAGCGTATCACAGCAAACACTCTCAAGCCCAAACATTAAAGTATAAGAATATGGCTAAAAAGTTGGATTTAATTGTAACAGGTGGCTCTGATTGCCATGGGTTGAGCCGAGGATTGCTCATGGGTTCTGCTAATGTTCCGGACTCGGTTCTCGACGATTTAAAAGCACTCAAGAACTCCACCAATTAAAATTAGAGCTATTTCTTAGACACCCTTTCTTAAAATGTGATTTTATCCCAGGTCAACAAAGTGGCTTACAAATTGTGATATACTTTTTCCGCTAAATTACGACTAGGAGTTCGAAGATGACCAAGAAATTTTTTGTTGTTACATACGGTTGCCAGATGAATAAACATGATTCCGAAAAGATAGTCGGTGTTCTGCTGGCCCATGGTTACGAGTGTGCCAAGGAGATGGAAAAAGCGAATATCGTCATCTTTAATACATGTTGTGTCCGCAAATCGGCAGAGGACAAACTATATGGAAACGTAAATTCCCTAAAGACCATTAAAGATAAGAATAAAGATTTAATCATAGCTGTTGGGGGTTGCTTGGCCCAGAAGGAGGGTTCCGACCTTCAAATGAAAATGCCCCATGTTGATATAATATTTGGCACCCATAACATCGCAAATCTTCCAAATTTGATAGAGAGTGCCAAAGGGGGGCGGAGAGTTACCGAGATACTGAAAGTTCCCTCTAGTAAAATTAAAGATTTGCCCGTCCGACGTGAAAACCCTGTAAGAGCGTGGGTTACAATATCTACTGGCTGTAATAATTTTTGTTCGTACTGTATCGTCCCGTATGCGCGGGGCAGGGAAACAAGCAGACCTTTTGAAGACATAGTTCTTGAAGTCGAGAAACTTGCTGACGAGGGTACTTTGGAGATAACGTTACTCGGACAAAATGTAAATTCCTATGGGATGGATTTATATGGCAAACTTCATTTTGCCAAGCTTTTAAGAAGGTTAAATGAGATAGACGGCCTAGAGAGAATTCGTTTTATGAGTCCTCATCCGCGAGATTTTGGCAGAGACGTGGTTCTAGCGTCGGCCGAATGTGATAAAGTTTGCGAGCATATTCATTTACCGCTTCAAGCCGGTTCGGACAGAGTACTAAAGAAGATGAAGAGGGGATATACGAAAAAAGACTATCTTGCCCTGGTTGAAAATATCTACAAAATGGTTCCCGGTTGTAGTATAACGACCGATGTCATCGTCGGTTTTCCGGGAGAAACGGAAGAAGATTTCTCAAACACCTTAGATGTTGTGAGACGTGCTAAATATGACAATGCTTTCATGTTTGTCTATTCTCCAAGGGAGGGCACGGAGGCGGCTAAAATGAAAAACCGTGTACCAAAAGAGATTAAGATGGATCGGTTTGCGAGGTTGCTTGAGGTACAAAATAGAAATAGTCTTCAAGGAAATCTTTGCCTTGTCGATAACGAGGTTGAAGTTTTGGTGGAGGGTGAGAGCAAGAAGAATAAGGATGTTATGATGGGCAGAACCAGAACCAACAAGGTGGTTAACTTTCCTGGCTCGACGTCGTTGATTAATACATTCGCAAGAGTTAAGATAAAAGAGGCTCGTTCCTGGTCTTTAAAAGGAGAGCTTAAATAGGTACATGAACGGAGGGCTGCATGTCGATTTTAATTGGTTGCGCGGCACCTCATCCACCGATACTGATACCGGAAATTGGTGGAAAGAGCATATCGGAAATTGAAGCTACAAAAGAAGCTATGCATAAGATGGTTGAAAAAGTGGCCTCATTAAATCCCGAGACATTAATCTTCATTTCTCCGCACAGCCCTGCTTTTTCTGATGCTATAGCAATAAAGATGAGCGCTGAGTTTGAAGGTTCTTTTGCGCAGTTCGGGGCGTTTTCTATTAAATTTAGGGTTAAAAATGATGTGAGAATGGCAAAGGCCATACTTGATGAAGCAAGAAATCTCGGAATACTTATGGCCGATTTGAGCAAAGAGGGCTATGAACACCTGGAAGAGCTTGATCACGGGCTACTCGTTCCTCTTTATTATCTTTGGGAAAAATTGAATATACCCGTAGTTTCACTGTCGATTTCATACTTAAGCTACTTAAAGCACTATAAATTGGGCATTGCTGTGCGAAATGCCTCCGATAGACTGAATAAAAAAGTTGCTTTCATCGCCAGCGGCGATCTTTCTCATAGACTCACGTCCTCAGCTCCGGCCGGATATAATCCGAGGGGTATAAAGTTTGACTTGAGGGTTAAAGAAATAATGGGGACGGGTAACTTTAGGGAGCTGCTTAAAATCGACGAATCTCTCATAGAGGATGCGGGGGAGTGTGGCTTACGTTCATTTATTACCTTGGGCGGAGTTTTCGACGGTTATACAGTTAGATCCGAAGTTTTATCATATGAAGGACCCTTTGGTGTCGGTTATATGGTAGTTGTGGTGGAACCCGTTGAAAAAGATGATGATCGAATATTTATAACAGAGATGATGGACGAGAAAATTATCGAAGAGAAGGAACGCAGGAAGAGCGAGAGCGAGCCGGTTAAACTAGCTCGCAATGCGGTTGAGTCTTATGTTAAAAAAGGAAAGACGTTGAAGCTTCCCGATGATTTACCTGACGAGCTCTTGGAGAAAAAAGCGGGGGTCTTTGTCTCTTTAAAGCGGGGAAAGGTTCTTAGGGGCTGTATTGGTAGCACTGTTTCTAGCCAGGAGAATGTTGCAAAAGAGATAATAAGGATTGCAATACAGGCAGCAACTACCGACCCAAGGTTTTGCCCAATCGACGAATCCGAACTGCCGGATTTAATATATTCGGTTGATATTTTAAACCCCCCAGAGCCAATTCCGGACAAGAGAAGCTTGGATTCCAAAAAGTACGGAGTCATTGTCAAGTCGGGCTTTAAAACAGGGCTCTTGCTGCCGGACCTTGAGGGTGTCGATACCGTTGAAAAACAGGTAAACATAGCTAAACAAAAAGCCGGTCTTAACACTGACGAAACGGTCAAGCTATTTAGGTTTACAGTTGAGCGATATAAATAATGGCCGATCTATTTCGAGCAGCTTATCTTGAGTATGGGTAGAAAGTTTATAAGTCAATAGCAAGAAAGGATAATTTTGGGTGGAAAATGTCTAAAGTTCGGGCATACATAAAAGTTGAAGGCAAGGTTCAAGGAGTATATTTTCGTTCATGTGCAAGGGATATTGCCATCAACAACAACGTAACCGGTTGGGTAAAAAATGTATCAGGTAGCTCGGTAAAGATGCTTTTGGAAGGGGAAGAAAAAGACGTCAAGACCTTAGTTGATTGGGCACACCACGGTCCACCTTACGCAAGGGTTGTTGGTGTAACGGTAGGATGGGATGATTACAAGGGAGAATTTAAAAGATTTACCGTGGAGTATTTGTAACTACCGGTTATTTGCAGAAGTTTTCTAGGAAAGCCGGTTGATACTCGGAGCGAAAATTTATATTCTCAGTTGAGCGTGGAACTTAAGATCATTGTTTTCTGCAGGAACCAAAAGGTTAATCGAGCTAAAATCCAACACTAATCGAAAATCCTACAATAAGTTCAACCCTGTTTTTATTGTAATTTGTTAAAGATTTCACTAAACTAACTCTCTGGTGATGTTGATGAATTATGATGTCATAGTAGTTGGAGCAGGAGTAGCCGGTTCGTCTGCTTCGTATTATCTTGCAAAAGCGGGCCATAAAGTTCTCATGCTCGACAAATGCAAGTTTCCAAGAGAAAAAATTTGCGGAGATACTGTCACGCCCAGAGGAGTTAGGGTGCTGGAAGATATGGGCGTTGTTCAGAAATTAGAGGGTAGGTTCAAAGAGACGAGGGGAGTTAAGATATATTCCTCAAAAGGTGGATGCTCTGTTACTGATTTTCCAGCTTACAAAGATTACCCGAGAAGGGGATTTGTGGTTCCACGCATCGAACTTGATGAAATATTAAAAAATCATGCTAGCCAAGCTGGAGTTCATTTTTTAGAGCATTCCCCCGTAACCGATGTTGTCATGGAGTCTGGAAGAGTTGCGGGAGTTAAATATAGTTGCGACGGCAAAATTTTTGAAGAGACCGCTAAATTTGTCATTGTTGCCGAAGGGGCATCTTCCAAGCTTGCAAAAAGCGTGTTCGGCATCGACAAGAAAGATTTTAGAGCAACAGCAATTGCGATTCGCGCTTATTATGAAGGCGTTAACGATATAGATGACTATATGGAAATTTACGGCGAAGATGCTATTTTGCCTGGCGTAGGGTGGATTTTTCCCCAGGGGAATAATGTTGCAAACGTTGGCGTGGGGATATACTTAAATGATTTAAAGAAGGAAAACTACAACGTAACAGAAATTTTGGATAGGTTTGCAAACTCAACTGTTCATGCAAGCAAGAAATTAAAGAATGCAAAGCGGCTCACTCAGGTGGTTGGTAAAAAGCTTTATATGGGTGGAGTGAAAAGAGCGGTATGCGATGGGATGATTTTAGTTGGAGATGCCGCCGGTCTCATAAATCCCTTAACAGGGGAGGGTATGATGTATGCGCTTGAGAGCAGTAAATATGCGGCGGAGGCGATAGATTCTGCTTTAAGGACGAACGACTTAAAAACAAAACCACTTGAGGGTTATCAAAAAAATATCGATGCTCTTTTCAATAAATATTTTACTCTTAGCACATTCATCGTGAGATTTGCGAAAAAACCCTGGATCGTCAATTCGTCCATTAATTTAATCAAAAGAAGCAAGTGGTTGGGGGAGCTCAATTTAAGGTGTTGGATTAGCATCAATTAAAGGATAAAATTATAATTTAAGCTTTATTGACATCGGGTAAGAGAATTGCTAATATTACTTAACCTTTAAACTGGTCCGGAGAGGCTAGGAAGGAGATGGGTGACTTGAAAAAAATAATCTTGGAGAATTTGATAAGATGCCTTACCGTTTACTGCGGGAGGTATTTTTTTATGTGGAGATTAAATGAACGAAATGAAATTTAAAAAGAAAAAGTTAATAATGGATGAGGCAATGATAAAAAGGGTGCTCAAAAGGATAGCTCATGAAGTGGTGGAAAAAAACAAGGGAGCCGAGAAGGTAGTACTGGTGGGCATCAGGAGCCGGGGAATATATTTGGCCGAAAGACTGACTAAATATATTGAGGAAATAGAAAAAATCTCCGTTCCGGTAGGTGTTTTGGACGTCTCTTTCTACCGCGACGATGTAGCTAATAGGATTATTCCTCATCGTGTCTCAAAGACGGAAATACCTTTCGATGTTTCCGGAAAGAACATACTTTTGGTTGATGATGTCTTGTTTACAGGCAGAACCGTAAGAGCCGCTCTTGATGCGGTCATGGACTTCGGGC
The DNA here is from genome assembly GCA_030614255.1 of Actinomycetes bacterium. Classification (GTDB taxonomy): domain Bacteria; phylum Actinomycetota; class Aquicultoria; order UBA3085; family Oleimmundimicrobiaceae; genus JAUSCH01. The sequence goes on along the minus strand of JAUWKI010000001.1, from coordinate 82,631 downwards.
GCCCGGCAAGTATACAGCTGGCCGTTTTAGTTGACAGAGGACACAGGGAGTTACCGATACGGGCTGATTTTGTTGGCAAAAATATCCCAACTTCGCAGAAGGAGCGAGTTTGGGTGAATCTAAAAGAAGAAGATGGCGTAGATTCGGTAGATATATGTGAAGATATCGATTAATCCTCATCCTTGATGGGGATTTTTTTTGAGCTGGAGGTTGCGATGGTGTTTAAGAAAAAAGATTTGTTGGGTATTAGAGACCTGGAAAATGAAGAGATTCAATATATTCTCGAATTAGGAGAGTCTTTCAGGGAGGTATCGGCTCGCTATATCAAGAAGGTTCCGACCCTACGGGGCAAAACGGTCGTCAATTTATTTATCGAGCCCAGCACAAGGACGAGGACCTCTTTTGAGCTGGCAGCAAAGCGGCTAAGCGCCGATGTTGTAAATATCTCGGCAAAGAACAGTAGTTTGGTTAAGGGTGAGTCTCTCAAAGATACGGCAAAAACGATAGATGCACTAGGAGCAGATGCAGTTATTATGAGACATCCCTCAGCCGGTGCCACATATTTTTTTGCTAAGAATATAAAGGCAAGCGTGATAAATGCCGGCGACGGAGCTCACGAACATCCCACTCAAGCGCTGTTAGACTTATATACCATCAAAGAGAAATTTGGCCGGATAGATGGTCTTCATGTGGGAATCGTGGGTGATGTCACACATAGTAGAGTTGCTCGCTCAAACATACTGGCGTTAACAAAGATGGGTGCCAAGGTTACTTTGGTTGCGCCTCCAACCCTAATTCCTGTGAAAATCGAAGCCATGGGGGTCGAGGTTACTTACAACCTAGACGAAATCATCGGTGAGTTCGATGTCGTCTATGTATTAAGAATTCAACTGGAGCGACAGACCGAGAGCTTGTTTCCATCCATACGAGAGTATGCCAATCTTTATGGTCTGAATTTAGATAGATTAAAAAAAGCCAAAAAAGATGTTTTAATAATGCACCCTGGACCCATAAACAGGGGCATTGAAATTTCTTCTGAGGTTGCCGATATACCGCAGGCAGTCATCACAGAACAGGTTAGAAATGGCGTGGCTATAAGGATGGCCGTTCTTTATGTGTTACTTGGAGGTGCAGAAGTTGAAAAAGTTGCTAATCAAAAACGGTAGAGTAATCGATCCCGCAAACAACCTAGATGAGACTTTAGATATCTTGGTTGAAAAGGGAAAGATTGTGGTCTTGAACAAAAATCTCAATTCCGATGGTGCCAAAATAATCGATGCCCGGGAAAAAATTGTTACCCCGGGATTAATTGATATGCATGTTCACCTCAGAGAGCCGGGACGAGAAGATGAAGAAACAATTGAAAGTGGTTGTAAGGCTGCGGCCATGGGGGGTTTTACTTCAATCGCCTGCATGCCAAATACGAGTCCTGTAAATGATAATTCCGCTGTTACCGAAATGATAATCGAGAAAGCAAAAGAGGCAAATTTAGTCAATGTTTATCCGGTTGCTGCCATAACCAAAGGGTTACAAGGCAAAGAACTAACGGAAATGGCTGAGCTTATCGACTCCGGAGCGGCAGCCTTTACCGATGATGGCAAATGTGTGCAGAATAGCGAGGTAATGCGCAGGGCCCTTGAATACAGCAAAATATTCGATGTTTCCTTGATTTCACACGCTGAGTGTAGCGAATTATCCCAAAAAGGACATATTAACGAGGGATATTACTCGACCATTCTTGGGTTAAAAGGGATACCTTCTGCTGCAGAAGAGGTTTCAATTGCAAGGGATATCATACTAGCCGAACTAACAAATACCAGGGTTCACTTTACGCATGTCAGTACAGAAGGTTCACTGAGAATGATTAAAGAGGCCAAGGAACGAGGTTTAAAAATCACATGTGATGTAACCCCCCACCACTTAGTCTTAACTGATGAAGCGTTACTCGAATATGATACCAATTTTAAGGTCAATCCACCGTTGAGGGGAGAGACAGATGTAAATGCTCTTCACAAAGGACTATCAGAAGGCGTAATTGATGCTATAGTGAGCGATCATGCACCACATGCGGTTCATGAAAAGGATGTTGAGTTTGCGCTTGCTGCTTTCGGTATTATAGGTTTGGAGACTACATTGCCACTTATGTTGACCAAAATCGTGGGGGAGGGCATATTAAAACTGCCTGAGCTTATCAAAAAATTAACGATTGCCCCGGCGAAGATTTTAAATACAAACAAAGGGAATCTTTCCGTCGGAAACAATGCAGACGTCACTATATTTAACACTAAGACTAAAGTTAGGGTTGATAGTAACAAATTCTTATCTAAGAGCCGGAATACGCCGTTTAATGGTTGGGAGCTCAATGGAGTGATTGATTATTTAATCGTTGGCGGGAAGATGATTGTCGAAGACGAAAAATTAGTTAATAGGGCTTGATGAGGAGCATTTAAATGATGAGGAAATATTAATAATGAGGCAAACGTCAAAGCAATTCAAGATTATTGTGGAGCTGATGTTAATTAATGGTTCACACTAAAGCTAAAGTTTTATCTAAAGAAGAAGTAGTAGACAATATCTTTAAGTTGCGATTTTTTTGTCCGGAAATTGCTTCGAGCGTGGCCCCGGGCCAATTTGTACATGTTGAATGCGGAAAAGACAAAAGTTTTATCTTGAGAAGGCCATTTAGTGTGCACAGGCAAATAAATAAAGATGTCTTTGAAATTCTTTTTCAGGTTGTTGGAAAGGGGACCTCTTCACTTGCTGAGATGGAAATCGGTTGCCGTTTGAGCGTGATTGGCCCCTTGGGCAACGGGTTTGAAGTTTCCAACGATTGTAAAAGTAACTTGCTTATAGCCGGTGGGATAGGGGTAGCTCCTCTCGTTTTCTTGGCCGAAAAACTTCTTTCGGCGGAGATCGATTTTGATATGTTAATCGGCTGTATAAATTGTAAAAAAGTTATTCCTTTTGAACTACAGAACAACATAAGAGATAGAGTTTATTATGCAACGGATGATGGTAGCCTCGGCTTTGAAGGTACAACTGCTGATTTGCTCTTAGAATACCTGAGACAAAATGGGAAACCTAGCAAGATTTTTGCCTGTGGGCCGGAACCGATGTTAAAAAGAGTTGCTTTAATTGCGGGGCAAAATGAAATATCTTGTTTTTTATCACTTGAGGAACGAATGGCTTGTGGGGTAGGGGCTTGTCTTTCTTGTGTTTGTAAGACCAAAAGCGGCTATAAACGTGTTTGCGCCGACGGTCCGATTTTTAACGCTTCGGATATTATCTGGGATTAGGGGAGTAAAAAATTGAAACCTAATTTAGAAGTAGAGATTGCCGGAATTAAATTAAAAAATCCTGTAATGACCGCATCGGGCACATTTGGGAGCGGTTTCGAATACTCGAATTTTGTTGACCTATCGAGACTTGGTGCAATAGTAACGAAGGGAGTAACCCTTAAAGAGCAATCCGGCAATCCGCCACCACGCATCCACGAGACTGCGTGTGGAATGCTCAATTCGATAGGGCTTCAAAACAAAGGCGTCGAAAATTTTATCACTGAAGATTTAAAATTTCTTGGGAAATTTGACACTCCGGTAATCGTTAATGTTGCTGGCCGCACAGTTGAAGAGTATGTAAAGGTTGCCGAAAAACTCTCTGAGCATGATGCGGTAAAAGGTCTTGAGCTTAACATCTCATGTCCCAATGTAAAAGCGGGTGGGTTGGCTTTCGGCTCAGATGTTGAGTTTGCTATCAAGCTGACTTCAACTGTCAGAAAAGCAACGAAGCTTCCGCTTATCGTTAAGTTATCTCCCAATGTCGGCAATATTGAGGAGATTGCCAGGGGGGTTGAAAACGCCGGAGCCGATGCTGTATCTTTAATAAACACGCTCTTGGGAATGGCAATAGACATCGAATCTTTTGAGCCGCAGCTTGCAAACATTGTAGGAGGTCTATCTGGACCAGCCATAAAGCCGGTTGCGGTCGAAATGATTTGGCGCGTATCAAATGTTATCAATATTCCGATAATTGGCATGGGAGGCATAGCCAATTATCGCGATGCGATTGAATTCTTTTTGGCAGGGGCGAGCGCTATAGCCATAGGGACGGCAAATTTTACCAACCCGGAGATTACGATTAAAGTAGTGGAAAAACTTGAGGAATTTTTGAAAATTAAGGGTATCAAAAATATCTTAGACATAGTGGGTCAAGTGAAGATATGAAAAAAAATCCTCTTATCGTAGCGCTAGATGTTTCATCACAAAAAAAAGCTTTAGAAATTTGCAATCAACTCAAGGGCCAAGTTGGTTTCTTTAAGATTGGTCTCCAACTTTTTTTGGCAGAAGGCCGTGATGTGGTCGAAGAAATTAAAAGGACGGAAAATGATGTTTTTCTGGACTTAAAACTTCACGATATCCCCAATCAAGTTGCTGGCGCGTGCAGGGAAATTGTTAAAATGGGAGTCAGCATGTTTACGATTCATACTCATGGTGGTTACGAGATGATGAAGTGGGCAGCGGAGGCAACGAGGGAAGAAGCCTTAAAGCTAAACGTGAAACCTCCGCTTGTTTTGGGGGTTACGGTTTTGACGAGTCTGGATAATAAAGATCTAACCGAAATGGGAATTGCAAGAAGAGTCAGCGAACAAGTCATTGGTCTTGCAACCACGGCGATGAAAGCTGGCCTGGATGGGGTAGTGGCTTCCCCCAATGAAGTCTCGAAGTTGAGGCAGATTATTGGCGAAGATAAAATAATTGTTGTTCCCGGAATAAGACCAAAGGGCAATGCTACGATAGACCAAAAGAGAGTGATGTCTCCATCTGAAGCTATGGTCGCCGGGGCAAATTATATAGTTATCGGAAGGCCAATCATCAAAGCGGATGAGCCGGCAATAAAAACCAGGGAAATATTAAACGAGATTGAGGGGGTTTATTAGAGTGTTTAACGAAGAAGAACTGCTAGGGGTATTAAATAGTCATGGAGCGATAAGAAAGGGCCATTTTAAGCTATCATCAGGTTATCATAGTGATACCTATATTCAGTGTATGAAAATACTAGAGCACCCATCTGCAGCCAACCAAATTGCCATCACGATAAGTGAACCATACTATGATGTGCCCGTCGATGTTGTAATTGCTCCGGCCATTGGGGGCATGGTGCTTGGATTTGTTGTTGCCCAAGCCTTAAATAAACGGTTTGTGTTTGCAGAAAGAGCAAAGGGTAAGATGACCCTAAGAAGAGGATTTCAGCTTTACAAAGAGGAACAGGTATTAATTATTGATGATGTTATTACCAAAGGGGGGTCAATTAAGGAGGTTGTTGATTTAGTAAACGACTCAGGGGCGAAAATTGTCGGGATAACATGTTTGATTGACAGGGGTGAAGAAAAAGTTTTTACGAGACCACTTCGTTCACTGCTAAAAATTTCCGCATCTTCTTACGAACCGGAACTGTGCCCGCTCTGCAAGAAAGGAATTCCACTAACAAGCCCTGGAAGCAGGAGATTATAAAATCTTATATGTAGGAAACTATGGAAAATTGTAGAAATATTAATAAGGAAAAATAGGAGGTAAAAAAATTTTAATGTATTGGCAGGTTAATGGTTGCCATACCCAAAAGTTATATGTATAATGACGCTGTTAGCCAAAAACTAAAGGAGGAATGATTATGGTATTACCAAAGCTTTCTGATGCTGATCGTAGAGCTGCTCTAAAAAAAGCTGTAGAAACTCGTCAAAAGAGAGCGCAGCTAAAAGCAGAAATCAAGAAAGGAAACATCTCTTTGACTGAGGTTTTGGGCAGATCTTCTGACCCTATCGTTGGACGGATGAAAGTCTCTGACTTACTGGGTTCAATACCAGGCATTGGCAAAGTAAGAAGCCAAAAAATTATGGAGCAACTAAAAATTAGCTCTTCAAGAAGAATTGCCGGACTTGGTTCTCGTCAGCGTGAGCAATTAGTTAAAGAACTTGGTTAATGAAGACAGGTAGAAAATTATTTATAATCTCTGGTCCTTCTGGCACGGGAAAAGGAACACTTATTTCTAGAGTGTTGAAAAGATTGGATGATGTAGTTATATCAATATCTGCAACAACCAGGAAGGAACGTGCCGGCGAAAAACCAAGATTAGATTACTATTTCTTATCTGAAGAAGAGTTTAATGAGAAGATAAGAAAGAATGAGTTTTTAGAGTGGGCGAATGTTCATTCTAATAGATATGGCACTATTCGTGATGTAGTTAGGGACCATCTTCGTAGCGGGAATGATGTAATTCTTGAACTCGATGTTCAGGGAGCATTATCGGTTAGGAAGAAGGTCCCTAATTCAATTTTGGTTTTTATAAAACCACCCTCATCGGCGGAATTAAAAAAAAGGTTAATGAAGAGAAAAACAGAGACAGAAGAAGATATAGAACTCCGTTTAAAAATAGCAAAAGACGAGATAGAGTTTGCAAATAAGTACGATTATATAATTATTAACGATGATTTAAACCGAGCGACCGAAGAGCTTTTGAAAATTATTAAGCAAGAAAAAAGGGGAAAAACCACTACAATCTTATAATGCTTGGAGGAATTAAGAAGATGCTGTTATATCCAAACCTTGATGACTTGCTCAGCAAAGTGGACAACAAGTTTACTTTAGTGACATTGGCAGCAAAGCGTGCAAGAAAGATAAATAGTTTGTTAAGTTCTGATTACAGACAGGGCCTTGAGGCCTTGGCTCCCGCTAAAAAGAGACTCAAAGTTTATAAACCCTTAGATATCGCTCTCGAGGAAATCGTTGAAGGCAAAGTAACATACAAGCGTTTAAAAAATGAAGTGAAATAACCTCTTATACGCTACAACTTACAAATCATAAGGTAATTTAATGCTTAAAGGAAAAACTATCATTTTGGGTGTAAGCGGCAGCATTGCAGCTTACAAAGCAGTTGATATAGCAAGAAGACTCATAAGAGATGGGGCTACGGTAAAAGTAGTTATGACATCATCTGCCACGAAATTTGTAACACCACTGACTTTCAGGACTCTGACAAAACAATCCGTTGCAACAGAATTGTTTACAGAAAACTCGAAGAGTAAAATATGTCACATCTCATTAAGCGATGAAGCAGATATTATCTTAGTTGCTCCCGCAACTGCCAATATAATAAACAAAACAGCCAACGGTGTAGCCGATGATCTTCTTTCAACCACCCTACTTGCTGCCGATGTACCAATAATTTTTGCTCCGGCGATGAATTCAAAGATGTATCTAAGTGAGGCAACTCAAAAAAGCTTGAATCGACTAAAAGCTTTTGGTTTCAGAGTAATTGAGCCAACATTGGGAGAACTGGCTTGCGGAGAAGAGGGTGTAGGCAGATTAGCTGAGGTTGATACTATTGTCGAAGTCATCAAATTTGAAACTGCCAAAGAAAAAGATCTCAAAAACCGTTCCGTCGTAGTTACCGCGGGGGGGACCCGAGAAGAAATTGATCCGGTTAGATACATAAGCAACAGATCCTCTGGCAAAATGGGGTATGCAATTGCAAACGAGCTTACAAAGCGAGGAGCAAAGACTACCCTTATAAGCGCGCCTACATATCTGCCCACTCCACAAAATGTAAATTTTATATCTGTAAGCAATGCCTCTGATATGCAACGTGAAATGTTACAATATTTTGATAAGTGCGATGCGGTTATTATGGCAGCAGCAGTTGCTGATTTTACCCCGGCCGAACCGGTTAGTAAAAAAATAAAGCGAAACAAAACGGGTAATTTTAGTTTGAAGCTAAAATCCAACCCTGACATCATAAAAGAACTGGGGAGAATAAAAAAGAAACAAATATTAATTGGTTTTGCTGCAGAAACCGAGGATTTAATAGAGAATGCCCGAAAGAAAATAGAGGAAAAGAACTTGGATCTAATCATTGCAAACGATGTTTCAAAGCCAGAAATTGGTTTTGAAGAAGATTTTAATGAGGTAACCATACTTAACAAGAAGGGTATTGTTAAGAAGGTTCCCCGTATGACGAAAAGGGAAATTGCACGAATTATCGTCGATAAACTTGTTGACGTGCTGGATTAATTAGTAATCATTAATTTTACGAAATGGGTAACGTATCGAATTGTGAAACAAAATAAAGCAATTAAAGAAAAAGTTCTGGTTATAGTCGGTCCTACGGCTATAGGTAAAAGTAGGGTCGCCATTGAGTTAGCGGAAAAACTCAATGGCGAAATTATCTCCGCGGACTCTATGCAGGTTTATAAAGGAATGCTCATCGGAACGGCAAAATTAGATCGAGACGAGATGCGCGGAATTAAACATCATCTTATCGATATAGTTGAGCCAACAGAAAACTTCGGTGTTGCAGAATATCAAAAATTAGCACGTCAGGCCATATTCAACATTACCAAAGATGGAAAATTACCAATATTAGTAGGTGGCTCCGGTCTATACGTAAGAGCCGTTATTGACAAGTTCTGCTTTCCCAAAGGAATAATGAGCTCTCCGATTCGTCAAGAACTTGAGAAGCTGGCCGAGAATGAATTAGGGGTTCTTTACGAAGAGCTAACAAAGATTGACCCGGAAGCGGCCAGAAACATTCACCCGAACAACACCAGAAGAGTAATTCGTGCCCTTGAGATAATTAAACTTACAGGTAAATCATATACTGAGTATCATAAAAATTGGAAAGAAATGAACTCAATTTACGACGTAAGAATTTTTGGACTAAACTCAAATCGCGAAAAACTTTATGTTAAGATAGACAAACGAGTAGAACGAATGTTTAAAGAAGGTCTTCTTGATGAAGTCAAAAAATTAACTTTGTCAGGTAAATTGAGTTCAACCACCTCATGTCAAGCACTTGGATACAGAGAAGTAAATTATTATTTAAAAGGACAAATAACATTAGATGAGACCAAACGACTAATTAAGCAAAAGACAAGAAATTTTGCAAAAAGACAACTCACTTGGTTCCGACGGGACAATAGAGTTAAATGGATAAATGTTGAAGGCAAAGAACCGTCAGTTATAGCCGATGAGATTCTTAATAGTTTAAATTTTGGGAGGGAAAGTGACTAAAATATTGGAGTTTACAAAACTACAGGGCGCAGGTAACGATTTTATATTAATAGCTGATACAGAGAACATCCTCAATTTGAGTTCTGAAAAAATAAGGTGGTTTTGCGATAGGCATTTTGGGATAGGGGCGGATGGGCTAATGCTGGTTAAGCCCTCGATGAACTCAAGATCAGAATTTTTTATGCTCTTTTATAATCCCGATGGCACTGTGGCTGAAATATGTGGCAACGGAATACGCTGTTTCGCAAAATTCTTATACGACAGATGTTTAATCAAACAAAACGATGTTATTATCGAAACGCCGGCTGGTCTGAAAAATGTTCAACTAATTTTCGATGATGCCAAAAAAGTATCAGGCGCAAAAGTTGACATGGGAGAGTTCTCCCTAAAAGCAAAAGAGATCCCCGTAAAAATAGCAAAGAAAGAAGTGGTTGACGAGAAAATCAAGGTCGATGGTCAAAAACTCAATATCACTTGCGTTTCAACGGGAAATCCACATTGTGTAATTTTCGTTAAAGATATTTCTAAAGCACCGGTAACAATTCTGGGACCAAAAATAGAAAAAATGAAGATATTCCCGAATAAAACAAATGTTGAGTTCGCCCAGATTATTGGGGAAACTGAAATAAAGCTGAGAGTTTGGGAAAGAGGGGTCGGTGAGACCTTAGCCTGTGGAACGGGGGCATGCGCGGTCGTGGCTGCAGCCAACAGGCTTAATTTAACTAAAAAGCGGGTTTTGGTATGTCTTCCTGGTGGAAATCTTGAAATAGAAATTTTAAATGGTAGCATTTCAATGACCGGTTCTGCCGAAGAAATATTTACCGGAAAAGTTTATTTAACTTAGGAGGATTTTAATTGAAACAAGCACAAAGAATAGTTAGTTTACCACCGTATTTATTTGCTGAAATCGACAAAAAAATAGCCCAAAAAAGGGCCGAGGGCGTTGATGTAATAAGCTTAGGTATCGGTGACCCGGTTGAGCCAACACCATCTTATGTAATAGATGTTCTTTGCAAGCAAGCTCGCAATCCTGAAAACCACAGATATCCTTCATATTTCGGAATGCTAGAATTTAGAAAAGCAGTTGCCTGCTTTTGCAAAAAGAGATTTGATCTAAACTTTAACCTTAATTCGGAAATTTTACCTTTAATCGGTTCAAAAGAGGGGATAGCACATATATTTTTGGCATTTATAGACCCTGGCGACATAACCTTAATTCCCGATCCCGGTTATCCCGTTTATAACGTGGGAACACTTCTTGCCGGTGGAAAACCACATTACATGCCGCTTCTTTCAAAGAATGATTTTTTGCCGGATTTAACAAAAATAGACACCGAAGTAGCGAGAAAAGCAAAAATAATGTTCATAAATTATCCGAACAATCCAACTTCGGCAGTTGCGTCAGTTGAATTTTTTAAAGAAGCTGTAAGCTTTGCCAAGAAATACGATATATTGGTTTGCCATGATAATGCTTATTCTGAAATAGCTTACGATGGTTACGTACCTCCAAGTTTTCTGGAAGTTTCTGGTGCCAAAGATGTTGGAATCGAATTTCAGTCGTTATCTAAAACTTATAATATGACAGGTTGGAGAATCGGTTTTGCGGTTGGAAACGAGATGGCCATCGAGGCATTGGGAAGGGTTAAGACTAATATTGATTCCGGCATCTTTAACGCAATTCAATATGCAGGAATAGCGGCACTTGAGAGCTCTCAGGACTCTGTTAAGCAGATGTGTGCTCTTTATGCTAAACGTCGTGATACGGTAGCAGCAGCTCTAAATCGAATGGATTTAGAATTCACTACACCCAAGGCTACTATTTACGTCTGGGTCAAAGTTCCCGAAGGATACACCTCTGAAAGTTTTGCTACTCATGTTCTAGAAAAAGCCGGAGTGGTAGTTTCTCCCGGAAACGCTTACGGTCCTTCAGGAGAGGGTTATATTAGAATCACTTTAAGTGTTAAGGATGAAAGACTAAAAGAAGCATTGGCCCGTATCGAAAACTCATTATAATTGATATAGTTGTTTTAAATGAAAATCCTTAATGAAGTGCAGCAAACCCAAAAAGAAAAAGTCATTTTAGTAGCGCTTCAACAATCAAATCAAAAAATTTGGGAAGTTGAAGACTCCTTCCGTGAACTTGAGCAACTCTCAATAACCGCTGGGGCAAAAGTAGTTCAAAAAGTTATTCAACAACGGGAAAGACCAAATCCTAAAACCTTTATCGGTGTTGGTAAGACAAAGGAAATAGCAGACCTTTCTAAAGATTCTGGAGCGACTACTATCATTTTCAACAACGATTTGACTCCCTCCCAGCAGGGCAATCTGGAAGAATTAATTAATTTAAAAATAATCGACCGAACCGCTCTTATTTTAGATATCTTTGCTCAACACGCCCATTCTAACGAAGGAAAACTCCAAGTAGAACTGGCTCAGTTAAACTATAGATTACCCAGGTTGAAGGGCAGGGGGGTCGAGCTTTCCCGGCTAGGTGGAGGAATAGGTACGCGCGGACCTGGTGAAACAAAGCTTGAAGTCGATAGAAGAAGGATTAATCGGAGAATCCAGCACTTAAAAGAAAGACTGGGGGAACTTAGTAGTAGGCGGTCTTTACAAAGAAAACGCCGTAAAAAAAGTCAGGTTCTCCTCATTTCCATTGTGGGCTATACCAATGCAGGTAAATCCACTCTTTTCAACACTCTAACAGATGCTGGGGTTCTCGTTCAGGATAAACTATTTGCCACATTAGATTCTACCTCGCGAAGGCTAATCCTTCCCAGTAAACGCGCAGTTGTCTTATCGGATACAGTAGGGTTTATAGGGGATCTTCCTCATCAATTGATAGCTTCATTTAAATCAACCTTAGATGAAGTTCAAGAAGCAAATCTTGTTTTACACGTAACGGATTCGAGCTACCCAAGAGTAGAGAGACAAATGGTTGTAGTAGAGAAGACCTTGGAAGATATAGGTGTAACTGAAAAAGAACAAATCAATGTCTTCAACAAGGTGGATATGATTAGTAAAATGAAGATTGAACGGTTACGCGCAAAATTTCCCGACGCCGTATTTATTTCGGCTTCAAAGAACTTAAATATCGATAGCTTATTAAAAAAAATCGACTTAATAATATCTCAAAATACGATAAGAGTTGTTTTGGAGTTACCATATAATAACGGGAAAGTTTTTCAAAAGGTTTATCAACTAGGGAACATTGTTTCTGAAAAACATGATTCGAGTGGAACCACTCTGGTGGTTGATATCTCCAAAACTCATCTCCCCAAGTTTAAACAATTTTTAAACAAGGGTGGAATAATTGGCCGCAAATAATTCGGCTCTACTGGTGTCGGACGAGTAATCAAATGATTAAAGAAGACGTAACAAGGCAATCACTTTACCCAAAATAATTACATCTTGAGTAAATATCGGTTCCATGGTCGGATTTTCAGGCTGAAGCTTTATTGCGTTTTCTTCTTTAAAGAATCTCTTAACAGTTGCCTCTTCTCCGAGTAAAGCAACGACTATATCACCATTTTTTGCTGTTGACTGTTGCCTTACAACCAAATAATCGTTTTCAAATATTCCGGCATTAATCATGCTGTCGCCTTTGGCTCTTAAAATAAATGCGTTATCTCCAACTACTTCAGAGGGAAGAGGAAAGGTATCTTCTATGTTCTCTTCGGCCAAGAGCGGTACGCCGGCTGCAACCCGCCCAACAACCGGTACGCTTCTAATTTTACTTGGAGGAAGTCCAATTTCTGTTTCTCGAAAATCGAGAACTTCAATCGCCCTTGGTTTGGCTGGATCTCGGCGTAAATAACCCTTTTTTTCTAACGAAGAAAGGTGGCTGTGGACGGTTGAGGTCGATGAGAGACCAATAGCTTTACCGATATCTCTTATTGAAGGGGGATACCCTTTTTTGTGAATTTCCGCTAAGACAAAATCGAGTATCTGTTGTTGTCTTTTAGTAAGGGGTTCTTTGGTGTACATAAAACCCTCCTTTTGTTTTTTAAATTATAACAATGCTACGATTTATATGCAAACACCCGTTCGATTTGAAAAATTTTACAGAAACAAAGGGGAGGTAAACGTCACAAAAAAACTTTTTAAAAAAAAGTGTAGAAATTTTCATCATTTGCCGATAGTATATACTATATATAGTTTTATATTGGGAAGTATCCACAATATATTGTGGATACCTTGTGGAAACAAGGTGGAAAACTGTGAAGTGTCCTTTTTGTGGAAGCTTAGAAACAAGGGTGGTTGATTCAAGGGCGACCGATTCAGATGATGCAATTCGTAGAAGACGAGAGTGCATTCAATGTAGCCAGCGATTTACTACTTTTGAGCGAATAGAAGAAATTTCCCTTACCGTGGTAAAGAAGGATGGAACCAGTGAACCATTTAACCGTGGAAAGTTGCTTGCGGGGCTTGGTAGAGCAACGGTCAAAAGACAGGTCACAGCAGCGAGACTTGAAAAAGTGGTCTTAGATATTGAGACTCAGCTAAAAAATGAGTTTAAATACGAAATTTCCTCTAATGAGTTGGGCGAAATGGTTTTAAGACACTTAAAAAATATAGATAAAGTCGCTTACATTCGGTTTGCGTCTGTTTATAGAGAATTCAAAGATGTAGACGAATTCATGGCCGAGCTGGAAAAGCTGCAGTAAAAAATATCTAACCGGGAGGGTTTCTTATGGCAAAGAGGATAATCAATGTAATTAAAACGGTACCGGATAAACCAGATGATACTACAGACATCGCGTTACTGGTCAGCACTTCATCACAGCAAGAAATAAACATTTGGGACAAAGAGAAGATAGTAAACTCCTTAATTAAAGAGACCAACTTAACCAGCGAGCTATCAAACGAAATTGCCGATGCGGTTGAGTTAAAAATTTTAAACAGCAAACTTCATGATATTACAACGAGCATTATCAGAGAGCTTATTGATATTGAGTTAATTCAACGTGGTCTTACTATTGCGCATAAGAGGCATTCCCACCTAGGTCTCCCGATGTATGATGTTGAGCAAATTATCTATAGTCCAAATAAAGAGAATAGCAACACGACGCATAATCCCGAATCAATAAATTTAACCATCGCGGAGTCAATTCTTAAAGAGTTTGCATTACGACGTGTGTATGATGAGAACGTAGCTCTCTCTCATCTTGTGGGGGACATTCATGTTCACGATCTTGGTTTTATCGTAAGACCATATTGTGGTGGACATTCGCTTGAATATATTAAAAAGTATGGACTAAGCCTTCCCAATATTACTAGCGCTTCGAAGCCTGCCAAACATGCTGAGGTTCTTATAGGACATATGGTAAAAATGGCCTCCTCACTACAGTCTCATTACGCTGGTGCAATCGGTTGGGAAGCCGTAAATATGTTTTTTGCTCCATATCTGGTCGGTAGACCATATGGGGAAATAAAACAATTGGCCCAGATGCTGATATATGAATTTAACCAACTGGCTGGAGCAAGAGGTTCTCAAGTTGTATTCACTGATTTTAATCTATATTGGAATATACCCGCTCACTTCAAAGACACGAAAGCCATGGGTCCCGGGGGAGTGTATACGGGCAAAACGTATAAGGAATATGAAAAAGAAGCTCAGATGTTCCTAAAAGCCATGTTTGAGATATATATGGAGGGTGATGCAATGGGCAAAACCTTCGTATTTCCCAAGCCTTTACTTCATATAAATAAAGACTTTTTTGAAACTGAGGGGTATGAGGAGTTTTTGGACTTGGCGTGTAAAGTGGCAAGCAAGCAGGGCATTACATACTTCGTTTTCGATAGAGGAGATGAGATAACTGTATCCCAATGTTGCCGATTGAAATTGAGATTAAAAGAGAGAGACTTGGAAGAGACAAAAACCCCTGAAAAAATGCGTTTCTCCGCACTTCAAAATATAACAATTAATTTACCGAGGATAGCTTATAAAGCACAGGGCAATGATCAATTACTTTTCATGGAGATTAATAAAGCTTTAGAACTCGTTGCAAGGGCACATCTGCAGAAAAAGAAGTTCATTAAGAGTCTGCTTGATCTTGATAAAGATGGTCCGCTCGCGATGTTGTGCGATGCAAAAGATGGAGAACCATATTTAAAGATTGAGCGTCTGACTTATCTTGCAGGTCTTCTTGGCCTAAATGAAATGGTCGAAACTCATACAGGCAAACAGCTCCATGAGACCGATGAGGTTTTAAAATTTGGGTTAAAGATAATTTCCCATATGAATCTGAAATGCAAGCAATTATCCGAACAATATGGAATAAGTCTCATACTTGAAGAGTCACCGGCTGAATCAAGTGGATATAGGCTGACAAAGTTGGATATGAAATATTATCCTCGTCAAACACGAAAGGTTATTAAGGGAGAACTCGAAAACGGCGAATATTACTATACCAACAGCGTTCACCTTTCAGCTGATGCAGATATAGACTATATCGATAGGGTTAAAAAACAGAGTCTCTTTCATCCGCTGATAGATGCTGGAGCAATAGTACATATTTGGCTGGGTGAGCATGAGCCCGATCCGGCTTCAATCAAAAGTTTTGTGGTAAAAACATTTAGGAATACCAGTGCTGCTCAAATTGCATTCAGTCCAGAATTCACCGTTTGTAGTAATTGCTGTAAAACATCTCGGGGTCTTTTGGCCAATTGCCCTCTTTGCGATTCAGATAATGTTTATGGGATTACTAGAATTGTCGGATATTTTTCAAAGGTTTCAACCTGGAATAAAGGAAAGGTTGCTGAAATTAAAGATAGGATTCGAACTAATTTAGAAGGAGGCAAAAATGTCAAAAGTGAAACTTTTTGTGAAGTCGGACTGTCCACGGTGTCCGGAGGCCAAGGCACTAGCCGCTCAGCTTAATGGTGTAGAATTTTACGATATCGGAGAAGTCGAAGGATTGGCTGAGGCAGCTTTTTATGGAGTAATGGCAACTCCTTCATTCGTCGTAACCGATGAAATTGGGAAAAAAGTAAAAGCTTGGTTGGGCGTCGTGCCAAAAATTGATGAGCTTAAAAGAGTCTGCTAAATGCTGAAAACAGATATTTGTTCAACTAGCTTGTCAATTGAATTAAGAGGAATAATTCTTGTAACCATGCTTGATTGGGTAGGAAAAGTTGCGTGTACATTATTTGTTGGCGGATGCAATTTAAGGTGTCCCTTTTGTCAGAATCCTGAACTTGTAATCTGCCCGGAAGAGCAGCCCATAATCTCGTGGGATAAAGTAAAAAGACATCTCGAAGATAAGAAGGAATGGTTTGATGGTGTGGTAATCACCGGGGGAGAACCTACGATAAATCATGGATTGGCGAGTTTTTTATCCATGCTAAAAAAAATGGATTATCCGGTAAAACTGGATACCAACGGGACCCGGCCTCGGGTTCTCTCCCGGTTGATTCGAGAAGGGTTGGTCGATTATATCGCAATGGATGTGAAGTCAAGTTTTAAAAAATACCCAAAAGCAACGGGTACCAATATCGATATCAAAAAGGTTGAAGAGAGCATAGACGTGATAACAACGTCAAATATTCCCCACGAATTTAGAACCACCATGGTACCCGGGTTTGTGGATGAAGATGATGCAATAGAAATAGCTCATCATCTAAGAAGCAAAGAAGCAAAACGTTACTATCTGCAACAATTTCGCTCCGAAATAACGCTGGAGCCAAAGATAAAAGAGATAAAACCATATAAGGTTGAGAAACTCATAGAATTAAAGGAAGTGTGTAATCGTTTATTACCCACGGAGCTACGTGGGTAATTTTTATTATAATTAAAAACCGCGAACTAAAACGAGGAGTTTTCACCAATGGAGATTGAGTTAAAATTGTTTGACAAGGAATTACAAGTACCCAAACCCGCACACCACGGAGATGCCGGCTGCGATTTGTTTAGTAGAATAGATGTTGACTTAAAACCAGGTGAAAGAGCCCTTATCCCCACAGGAATCGCTCTTTCAATACCTACGGGGTATGCTGGATTCGTTCAACCACGCTCCGGTTTAGCAATCAAACATGGAATTAGCATAGTAAATACTCCCGGTTTAATTGATTCAAAATACAGAGGCGAAATTTGTGTAATCATCATCAACACTGATAAAAAAGAGACATTTACTATTAAAAGAGGAGAGAAGATTTGTCAATTGGTGATACAAAAGGTAGAAACTCCCTCTTTTAAGGTAGTTTCTGAGCTTGATAACACATCGAGGGGAAGCAGCGGGTTTGGGAGTACGGGAATTTAAGTATAGCGATAATTTAAATATACTCTCCAGACTAAGGTCAGCCTTAGTTATTTTTTCTATAGTCTTAATATCCGGTGTTATCGGTTATAGGTTAATAGAGGAATGGTCGGTATTGGAATCCCTCTATATGACAGTTATTACGATTTCGACGGTTGGATTTGGCGAAGTCGGAGCGCTTTCTCCAACTGGGAAAATTTTTACCATGTGTTTGATAATCGGTGGGGTTGGAACAGGAATATATGCGTTGGGTATCATTATTGAATTTTTAGTTGAAGGTCATCTTAAAGGGATAGTGGGGGAGAGAAGAATGAGGAAGAAAATTGATGGTTTAAAAAAACATTATATCATCTGCGGTTATGGAAGAGTTGGCCGTCAAGTTGCCAAAGAATTCAAGAAAACAAAAGCTCCTTTCGTTATTGTGGAAAACGATCCTGAAATCATTGCCAGGTTTGATGAGGAAAGTCTGTTTTTTGTAGAAGGTGATGCCACAAATGACAGGATATTGGAGTTGGCTGGCATCACTAAAGCTAAAGGTTTAATTTCAGCGGTTAACACAGATGCTGACAACATTTTCGTTGTATTATCTGCAAAAACTCTCAATCCAGAGATTTTCATTGTTGCTCGAGCAAATTCTGGGGAATCAAAGGAAAAATTAAAGAAAGCAGGAGCAGATAGGGTAATATCTCCCGCCGTAATTGGTGGCAGAAGAATGGCAGCCCTAGTGATTAAGCCGATAGCTTGTGATTATTTGGACATAGTTACCCATGGTGAGGATCTGGAATTTCAGTTAGAAGAACTAAAGATAAAGCAAAATTCAAAAATATTAGATACAACTCTCGGAGACGCAGACATTAGAAGTAAAACCGGAGCCCTCATTTTAGCAATAAAGCGAAGTGGAACATATAATACAAATCCCTCGGCCTCAATGAAAATACTTGAGGATGATGTGTTAATAGTTATCGGGACCAAAGAGCAACTGGAAGCTCTGCAATCACTTATTTAGTGTTTCAATCAAACTTATTTAATAAATCAGCTATGTTTGGTATATAAAACCACTTGCTGTTAAAAAAAGTTGCTTATATGGGCTCTCAGAACATTTGACCACCTAGATGAGGTTAAAATGAGTTTTCTGCAAGAGTTTTTTCTTTTTAAGCTAATTTTTAGAGATTTCAGACCAGGATTAATGCTTATCAAGAAATTTTTGAAGGCCATAATTACCCTGATGACAAAAAAATATCTGTTTTCTAATCTTTCCAATATAAGACAAGGGAAATAAGGGTCATCAAGTAAAAGGAGGGCGATTAATGGGAGAGAAATATATAAATACAATCTAAATATTTTGGGCTTGATAATATATCTTATGTAAACTAAACTATTATCCCATTATTTATTTTTTATATTCTTAATTTCCACACTATGAATGAGGATCAAACGGTTCTTCTTTATGAGCACGATATCTCTTATCAAATTGAATTTTAGTTAATTCTTTTAAGTTTTTTTCTATGATGTCGAATTTTTTTTGAGCTTTCGGCCTGGAGCTATAAGGCCTTACATAAAAGTTCTCGCCCGTATCGATATCCACTATAATAATCATATGTTCTGTCTTGTTAACTACGTCAAACCTATCTGGCTGATTTCTATAAAGAATATCGTCTTTCCAGTCAAATTCCTCAGGTTGATTTTCGGTAAGCGCTACCAGTTTAACCCTATAAAACTCACTCGCCTTGCCAAATGACTTCATATGCTTATTCCTGAATTAGTTCGACATATTGAGAGCCGGATGTCACATAGCCCTCTGTCTCTTTTTCGTCGGTTACTTTATACCATCCATTCTCTTCGGAAATTATAAACAAGATGTCATCTCGCTTGAGTTGTTTTATGACACTTGAGTTCCCAGATGGTGCATCTCGTAAATTTAAACCATTTATAAGAACTCTTATTTTACCTACATACTTTTGGTCTTCAGTCTTGTTTTCAGAAAGCGATGTTTCTTTGGTTGAATCAACGCTTGTCTCGACATTTTCTTCAGCTACCACTTTTTCATCTATCTTAGTCTCGATTTCTCGAGCGTTTTTCGAATCCTCTCTGGATGAATTAATTACTATAGATGAGGTGACAATTATAGCAACTACCAATAAAATCCATGGAAATATCCGTGTGAAATTTTTTCTCAACACTTCTATCCAGTCTTTAATCATTTCCGGTTTCCTCTGAATGTTAATTATTTCTTTCGTCGATCGATTACTTTCTTTGCTTTCCCAGTCGTTCTTTCTTATCAAAATAACATTAAGTTATTTATATTCAATTAATACTAAAAAAACCCTACTTTTTAAAAAAAACAGCTCTTTTATAGGGAGCTGTTTTTTTTAAATGCTTATCGTGAATTGGCTCATTCGGCCAAAGGTCTTTTTTCTTTGTTTAAAATATTTTCAACCGTATCCGCGAACTCCTTTGGGCTAAACGGCTTACAAATATAGCTATGTGCTCCAAGCTCTATACCGTGCTCTATCTCTGTTTTCTGCGTTTTTCCCGACAACATAATTATTGGAATGTTTTTTGTTTTAGGGTCTTCTCTTAACAGTTTACACACTTCGTATCCGTTAATAATCGGCATTATTACGTCAAGCAAAATCAAATCAGGGCACTCTTTTTTTGCTAGATCCAACGCAT
The DNA here is from genome assembly GCA_030614255.1 of Actinomycetes bacterium. GTDB lineage: Bacteria > Actinomycetota > Aquicultoria > UBA3085 > Oleimmundimicrobiaceae > JAUSCH01. The sequence continues at coordinate 62,638 of JAUWKI010000001.1, read as the reverse complement.
CTTGCCCATTTTCGGCCAAAATAATCTCATGTCCTCTTCTCTCTAAGGTAAACTGTATCAATTTGGAAATATCGGGCTCATCATCGGCAACCAAAATTTTAATCTTTGACATTTTCTGTCGGACCTCCTTCAAAAACCTCCCTGACTTTTGTGGCTATAATATCGATCGAAAAGGGTTTCAAAATTTGCTCCTCAACTAAGCTTAGTGTCTCAGTCTGTGTTTTATCAAATTCATAAGCTGTCATAACGACGATTGGTATTTTACAGGTTTCTTCTGCCCCTTTTAACTTCCGTATGACCTCATAACCATTCAATTCAGGCATTTTTATATCTAAGAGGATGAGGTCGGGATTCTCTTTTTTTGCGGCAATTACTCCCTCCAACCCATTATACGCAACAATCGTATTGTAATTTTTGTCAGTGAGTATCTCTTGAATCAATCGCACGAGATCCTTATCGTCATCTACAATCAAAATCTTTTTTGATGTTCCGGCATACCGAAGTATATCCCCTACCGTCTTAGAGAGCTTTTCTACATTGATTGGTTTAGTGAGATAGTCTACTGCTCCAAGTTTTATCCCCCTGTATTCATCTGAAACAATTGAAAGAACAACAACAGGAATATTGGTCATATCCGACCTGTCCTTTAATTCCTGAAGGACTTCGAAACCATTCATCTTGTCCATCATTATATCTAAAGTAATTAGATCCGGCTTTTCGTCTCTCACAACCTCTAACGCTTCTTCCCCGCTAAATGCTTTCACTACATTATACCCTTCTTTTTCAAGATAAATCTGAAGCAGCATTGCAATTTCTGGTTCATCATCCACTACCAGAATTTTCTTACCTTTCTTAAAACCTTTTTTAAGAAGATCGCGAGGAATTCTTTTCATTTTTTCCTCTTCAATAACTTTGTAAATGGGAATTGAAAAAATGAATGTGCTCCCCTTGCCAAAATCACTATCTACCCAAATTTTTCCACCATGTAACTCAATTATGGTCTTACAAATGGATAAACCCAAACCGGTTCCTCCAACCTCACGAGTAAGAGAACTATCGACTCGAAAAAACTTCGTAAAGAGGCTGTCTTGATCTTCTTGGGATATCCCCATGCCATTATCAGTAACACGGACTTCAACTCGAGAATCTTTTTGCATCGCTCTAACCTTTATGGTGCCACCGGTTGGCGTATACTTTATCGCATTACTTACAAGATTGGCCACAACTTGTGATAAACGATCCCTGTCCGCTGCAATTTCAGGTAAGTTATTTGAAATGTCAAGTTTGAAAATCTGTTTTTTCTGATTTGCAAGCATCTTGAAAGTATCAGTAACTTCAGTCAAAATTTCGGTGAGATTCTGTGTTTTGATCTTAAAATGTACTCGACCTGACTCAATTTTTGAAATATCCAACAAATCATTAATTAAAGTAACGAGACGGTCGTTATTCTGTTTTACGATGCGCAGAAATTCTCTTTGCGTTTGATTAATACTACCGGCCTCTTGCTCTAAAAGAAGATCAACATAACCTTTAATAGATGTAAGCGGGGTTCGAAGTTCATGTGAAACTGTTGAGACAAACTCTGTCTTCAACTGGTCGATCTTCTTTTCAGCGGTTATATCATGCAGAGATTTAACATACCCTAAAAACTCATCTTTTTTACTAAATACCGGGTTCGTTTTAATTTGTAAGATTCTATGACCAGATTTTCTGGCAATTACTTGCTTAACGGAGGGCATTCCTGTTTCTTCCAATATTTTTTCATTTAACTTAAATAACTCGCACTCTTTACAGTCATCAATCTTTTTTTTAAAACTCCCTTTAAAGGTGCCATTACAAAAAGTATCTGAGCAAAGCCAGCAACACGGCTCTTCTTTGTTGTGCATCGGGCATATTTTGTGATTGCACCCAAAATATTGCCAGCATTTCAACAACTCTTCGCTCTGACTTTTCTCTTTGGCCCCCAGCAAATTACACATGCTGACGAGTTTACCTATAATTTTTTCTCGTTTAACCCCCAGGAATTGTTCTGCCACAGGATTTATAAAAATAATTTTATTGTCTCTGTCAAAAGCAACTAATCCATCTGCTGCGTTAGAGAGAATTGCTTCAGCTGTGTCCTGGGAAATTTTACTCATTCAGCTCTCCTTGCTTATTTTTGCCTAAACTAAAGCTACTCTCTGAATTGTTCTTAATTTGTTGACCCAAAACTCGTTTTACCGTATTTACTAGTTCCGAAAAATTGAAAGGTTTAGTTATATAGTCCTTAATATTTTTCTCACTAAGACTTTTAAGCTGCTCATCTAATCGGTCCACCGCGGTTACCATTATTACGGGAACTCTTCTCAGTTCCGGATGTTTCCTTAGCTCTTTATTAACCTCCCAACCACTCATCTTGGGCATCATAATATCAAGTAATATTAAGTTTGGTCTGAAGGAATTTGCTTTTATCAGCGCTTCTTCTCCATCGTGGGCCTCTAATGTATCATAGCCCTCTTTGTTGAGCTTAAACTTAAGTAATCGGGAAATATTTAAATCATCATCCACAATTAGTATTTTCGTCTTATCCATCTTCTTCACCCTTGTCGTTTCCTAAAGTCTCTTTTATTCTCGATGTAAGCATTCTCATCGAAAAAGGTTTTGAAACTTTGTCTACAGCTAAATCCAAAACTTCGGCCTTTTCGCGGTCAAGATCGTAAGCGGTCATGATAATAACGGGAATTCCAGATAGCCCCTTATCCTTCTTTATCGCACCAAGCACCTCATATCCGTCCATTTCTGGCATTCTAAGATCGAGAAGGATAATATCGGGTTTTTGTTTTTTTAAAATTTTAAGTGCTTCGATACCATTATAGGCTTTAAGCACATCAAAATTTGCTTTTCTGAGGTTAAACTCAATGAAACTTACAATGTCTCTATCATCATCAACAACTAAGACTCTCTTCTCTTTTTCCGGCTGACCCTTTTCTCCAATTATTTTGTTGATACTTTCAATAAGCTTTTTCTTGTCAACCGATTTTGGAAGATAGTCGGCTGCTCCTAATCGGTATCCTCTCTTTTCGTCTAAAATAACGGACAAAACAATTACAGGAATAGAGGCCGTGTGAGTATCTTCTTTAAGCTTTTTTAAAACCTCGAATCCGTCAACTTTGCCCATCATTATATCTAGAGTGATAAGGTCGGGATGCTCTTTTTTGGCCATTTCAAGAGCCTTTAATCCATCGAAAGCTTTGAGTACATAATATCCTTCTTTCTCAAGGTAAAGTTGAATTAGCTTCGATATATCAGGTTCATCATCGACTACGAGTATCCTCATTCCCTGTTTTATTAGTTGAGGTTTAACTTCTGTTTTTAATGCCGGTAAGGAAAAACTAAACGTGCTACCCTTATTCTCTTCGCTTTTGACCCAGATTTTCCCCCCATGTCGTTCAATTATCGTTTTACATATGGATAGACCTAACCCACTTCCACCCGTTTCTTTTATAAGGGAGCTATCTACCCTATAAAATTTTGTAAACAGTTTTTCTTGATCTTTGGTAGAAATTCCAACGCCGGTATCGGATACGGAAACGACAATATAGTTCTTTTTCTTAATGACAGCTACTTTAACTTTTCCCATAGGAGGAGTATATTTGACCGCGTTACTTACCAGGTTATTGAGAACTTGGATTATTCTGTCATGATCGACTAATACTTTTGGCAGCTTGTCTGATAATTTTAAGTCGATTTCCATTTTCTTTTCATCGATAAATTTCTGAAAAGTGTTAACAACCTCTTGAACTAGTGACTTTAAATTCTCGGGTTTAATGTTAAAATTCATCTTCCCAGACTCAATTCTCGAGATATCTAAAAAATCGTTAATTAAACTGATGAGTCGATCACTGTTCTGTTTGACGATTGTTAAAAACTCTTTTTGCATTTCGTTAAATTCTCCAGCTTCACCATCCAAGATGAGGTCAACGTAGCCCTTTATTGAGGTTAAAGGAATGCGAAAATCATGTGATACGGTCGAAACAAACTCATCCTTCATGGCACTCATTTCCCGCTCAAGCGTAATGTCATGAAGAGTTCTCACTAAACCGAGAAAATTTCCTTCCTCGTCAACAATTGGATTGGTCTTTATTTGCAAAACCTTATTCTGGGGCTCACTTATTGATACTTCCTTAACTAGCATTACCGCGGGTTCTTCGAGTATTTTTGAATTCCGCTCAAATACCTCGCAGGTTTGACAATGTCTTATCTTTTTTCTAAAAACTCCTTGTTTAACACTATTAGGACAGGTGTCGGTGACAGTCCAACACCGGGAGTTATCTCTCTTATAGACAGGGCAACTTTTCTCTTTGCAATCCTTTTCTTCCCAACAAAAAACTAAACCTTTCTTGGTTTGACGTTCTTTTCCTATTAAAGTAGAGATGGATATACTTTTTCCCACAATCTCATCGGCTTCAATGTTCAACATGGACTCGGCTGGCGAGCTTATATGTATAATTCTGCCTTTGCGGTCTGTTAATATTACTCCATCAGCGATACTGGAGAGAATTGCATGAAATTCTCTTTGTTCTATTAATTCATTCTTGGGTTTCACTTACATTCTCCTATTCCATAATCAGACTATTGAACATTTCTATAAAATTTAGGATTTTCCTTCACAACTAGTTAAATTTATCACAAACTTTACAGATTAATTTTATCATATAAACCATCTGCAAACGAAAAAATCGCTAGAATTAATGTTAATTAAAGCATCTTATGACACATTGGTACCAAATAATCTTGGAGTTTATTTAAGACAATCAAAAATACTGAATTATAACCTTATATAACCTTATTTTAACAACATGACTCAAAGTGTTATTGACTTTTTTAGATTGATTGATATTATTTAACGTAAGCTCCAAGAAGTTTACAGTTTGGTTTTATTCGTCTCAGAAAGCACATGGTAACCAAATTGCTTTTTTGGCAAAGAGGCCCCTGTGCCGGAAGAGATGAATTTTAAAGACTGGATTGTTGGTTACTTGGGGCTTATATATTTATTAAAGGAGTCGCGGTATATGCCTATTTATAATTATAAATGTGAAAAATGTGGGGTCGATTTAGAGATAATTCACAAGATAACCGAAACACCTGAAATTAAATGTGAGTTTTGTGGAGGAAAAACAAAGAAAATTTTTCACCCAGTAGGAATAATTTTCAAAGGATCCGGCTTCTATAAAACTGACTCTTGCAGTAAAAAATCGCTTACATCAAATTCTTCAGGCAACTCTTCAAGTGATAAGCCAACCAATAAAAAGTAACTATAAAAAAGAGAACCCTTTGGAGTTGTCTCAAGGTCTGCTACAATTTAAACTTTTATGAGTCTCACCCAGCAACCTCAGGGGGTTCTCATATATAATTATCGACTTTAATCCGATTAAACTTTACTTTGAATAAAATTTATCTCTTTAAAGATTCTTTCATAAAATCAGTTCTTTCAGATTCATTGTTCCGAGACTCCGAACCAGAGGAAGCATCGTTGATATCACTCAAACTATCATCCGAATTATTCTCTATTCCACCCTGGGCATCATGAAATTCCTCTTTTGTCTTCTCTTCTTTTCCCTTGGTTTCTGTTTCTGAATTTTCATATTTCAGTCCATCTTCCGAACCATCTTCTCTGGTTGCTTCGATAGTATCTTTTATGGTCTTTTTATCCTCACTTGACGCCTTTTCTACAGCTTCTTGCAACGATTTCTGCTCACGTTGGACAAACTGTGATATTTCCAGCAACATCTCTTCTCTTCTTTCCTTTGGCATCTTGTTTACTAGGCTCATAGCTTTGTTTAAATGTTCCGTCATAGAATTTATAATGTTAGCAAGTTCAACCTCTTTTCTGTCATAAGTAAGAATTTTTACCTCTTCTAAACGCCTTTCTGCAAACTTTAAGTGCAACCGGGCCTTTGTCATCTCAGTAAAAGCTAAGGAAAGTTGAACCTTCTCAGTAGTAATCTTAAGAGGATAAAGAAGATCTCCTGGCAAACTATTTGTTGAAGCCATAGCCGCTCCCCCGCTCAAAAGCACAACAATAAGGACCATTGCGGCTATTTGAACAAATGCTGGCTTTAACGATAGGAACTTTTTGCGCTTAATTTGATTCAAAGACAAAGAAGATGTTCTTATCGATTTTGCTCGTTTTAACAATCGTTCTCTAGTTTCATGCTTGAACTGAGCCGATGGTTTTGGCTTCGGCACCCTTCCCGTCGCAATAAAAATATTGAGAAGCGATTTTAATTCTTCACTGTATTCAGGATACCTGGCCAAACACCCATCAACATTTTCTTCACCATGTTTAATCAAATTTATACAATTATCCAAGATTTCGTTAAAGCTCCTATTCATTTAATAACTCTCCCTTAATTTTTCTTAAGGAGCTTAATGCTCTATGCTGGAGGGCTTTTACGGCACCTTCTGATTTGTTGAAAAACTTTGCGATTTCCGCGTTAGAAAAACCGCTTAAGAATTTTAAAATGATTACATTTTGCTGTTCCTCGGTTAATCTCAAGATTGCTTTTTCTACATTTTCCAGCGACAATCTTGCTTCGATTATTTCTTCCAAATTTTCCTTTTTATCTGGGATCTTGTTTATCTGGTCATCGGTTAAACTATCGGCTGATTTTGCTTGCCTTCTGAAATGATCGATTATTTGATTGCGGGCTATTCTGAAAAGCCATGATGAAAAGTAAGCCCCTTTCCATTTAAATTTCCCGATTGCTTCCAATGCTTTCAAAAAAACTTGTTCTGTTATATCCTCTGCGTCTTCCGTGTTGCCCACTTTGTAATAGACATAACCGTAAATTTTATCAAAGAACAAATCGTATATCTCGATAAATGCTTCTGGGTTCTTTTTCGATTTCTCAACAATATATTTTAAGTCACTTTCCTGCTCCACATCTACCATTCCTTTTATTAAAACGATAAAAATGGCCAAAAGTTACTTCTGGCCACAAACTAATTCATTATTTTCAAAATATGTGTCCGTTAAAATCGTTTACTTAGCCCTTATTTCTATTAGCGATTCTTCTTAGACTGTTCCAGTCTTCTCCCGTAATCATCAGCTAGTCGATGGGTATCTTCTTCGTTTGTGTAACCAAAAGCGATTTCGAGAACGCGTACTTTGTTTTTTGAAGAAATAATTCGGTGGTTCTCTTCGGCGGGAATAACAAATTCGTCTCCGGGCTTAGTGTCGTAAATTTTATCACCGATTTGAACTTTGATGCCTTTGTCTAAAATTACCCACATATCGTCTCTTAAATTATGGAAGTGTAGGCTTGTTTCCTGTCCGGGATTTATCGTAAGTAGCTTAACCGAACACGTTTGGTTGAGAGCAAGTTGTTTAAACTCGCCCCATGGTTTTTTTACATACATCTTTAACACCGTCCCACAATATGCATCAACCTAGCTCTTTAATTAAATTCACCATTTCAATTGCCGATAGAGCTGCTTGCCAGCCCTTGTTGCCCGACTTCATGCCTGCACGCTCAATTGCTTGCTCAAGATCGTCGGACGTGATAATTCCGAATATTACAGGAGTTCCCGAATCTAATCCAATCTTGGCGATACCCTTTGCGGTTTCGCTGGCAATATATTCAAAGTGCGGAGTTTCACCTCTAACGATCACTCCGAGACAAATTACTGCATCGTGATTGCCTGAATCGACCATCTTTTTGGCTACTAGTGGAATTTCATAAGAACCAGGGGTCCAGGCAACTTCGATGTCATCAAGACTGGCATCGTGTCTTTTAAATGCGTCCAGGGCCCCTTCCAAGAGTTTTGTGCTTAGAAATTCATTGAATCGACTTACAACAATTCCAAACTTTAGGCCTTTGGCAATCAATTTTCCCTCATAATTTTTCATAATAATCCTCCTTATCTTTTTTAAACATTGTCTAGTAAATGGTTCATTTTCCCTTTTTTTGTTTTTAAATATTTTATATTTTCTTTAGTGGGAACTGTTTCCAGGGGAACCCTTTCTGTGATTTTCAAGCCATAACCCTCTAGCCCTATAATTTTGGTCGGATTATTTGTCATTAAACGTATGGTCGATAATCCCAAGTCAGCCAAGACCTGGGCTCCAATGCCATAATCCCTTAAGTCTGGGGAGAAACCAAGATGTTCATTGGCCTCTACGGTATCTTTGCCTTGTTCTTGTAATTCATAAGCCCTTAGTTTATTTATTAACCCGACTCCCCTGCCTTCCTGGCCAATTATATAAAGAAGCACACCCTCTCCTTCATCCTCAATCTTTTTAAGAGCAACTTCTAGTTGGCTACCGCAATCGCACCTTAGTGAATGAAAGATGTCACCGGTCAGACATTCAGAATGGACCCTCACAAGCACATTTTTTTCTCCGCTAACCTCGCCTTTCATGAAAGTGATATGACATTCATTATCTATTAAGCTTTCATGGGCTATCACCTTAAATTTTCCAAATCTCGTCGGTAGGTTTATCTCTACAACCCGTTTGACCAATTTCTCGGTTAGACGTCGGTATTTTATTAAATCAATTACTGTTATCATCTTTAAGTCGAACTTCTCAGCTACTCTTTTTAACTGGGGAAGTCTTGCCATTGTTCCATCATCATTCATGATTTCACAGATAACTCCAGCAGGATAAAGCTCGGCTAACCTAGCTAGGTCGACTGCTGCTTCGGTGTGACCCGCTCTTTCAAGAACCCCTCCCTCTCTTGCTCTTAGAGGAAAGACATGTCCCGGCATTGAAATATCAGAAGAACTCGTATTGCGATCAACGACTGCAAGAATCGTGGCTGCTCTATCGTGAGCAGATATTCCCGTTGTGATTTTATTCTTAGCGCCAATTGAAACTGTGAAAGCAGTCGTGTTTGTGCTGGTATTATTCTTTATCATTACTGGAATTTTAAGTTCATCAAGTCTTTTGCCAGAACAAGGCATACAGATGAGTCCGCGTCCATTTTTTGCCATAAAATTTATCGTTTCAGGAGTCACTTTCTCTGCGGCAACAACGAAGTCTCCCTCGTTTTCTCTGTTCTCGTCATCGCAAACAATTACTATTTCCCCTTTTTTTATGTCCCCCAAAGCCTCTTCTATTGAACTAAACGGCATTTCAACCTCCCTTCTCAAAATATCCAAATCTTTCTAGTTTTTCTGTTGTTAGACTCTTTTTTGGGACACTTAAAAACTTCTTAATGTGTTTTGCCACTAAGTCGGTTTCGATATTTACCATCTTGCCCTGTTTCTTGAGACCCAAAGTCGTTGTTTTTGCAGTATGTGGAATAATAGATACAGCAAAAGAGTTCTCCGAAACTGTCATTACCGTGAGACTAACCCCATCAACTGCAACTGAACCTTTAAGTATAAGACCTTCTATAACATGTGATTTTGTTTCAATCTCTAAAATAACTGCATTTTTCTCCCTTTTCTTTGAAACTATCTTTCCAACCTCATCTATATGGCCGGACACCATATGACCTCCTAGCTGATCAGAAAGTTTTAATGCCTTTTCAAGATTGACCATCTCTCCTTTTTTCAGGACACCCAGATTCGTTTTCCTTAATGTTTCTGGCATAATATCAGCCTTAAAATTATTGCTATGTTGTTCTATCACAGTTAAGCAAGTTCCATTAACTGCGATAGAATCACCTATTTGAATATCTTTACATATATTAGGTGCATAAATTGTAACTGAACAAGTGTTTTTGCCTTTCTGAACAGACTGCACTTTTCCCAGTTCTTCTATGATACCCGTAAACATCTCATCACCAATAACCTGTCAATTTGTTCGTTTAGGATAGATCTCTACTAGTAAATCTCCACCAATTAATCTACATTTCTCGAAATTAAAATCGAAAGAAATCTCTTTATCATCAATAAAGTTGAGTGAACTATCCCCACCAATTACTTTTGGAGCTATAAAAAAAATCATCTTGTCTACCAAATTTTCTCTTAAGGCAGAAGATATTAAACGCGCACCACCTTCTAGGATTACACTTGTAATTTCACGTTCACCAAGCTCTGTAAAGAGAGATTTTAAATTAACCCCATTACTCTCGTTGGGCAATACTAAAACTTCAACCTTCTTGTTGATTAAGGCCTTTGTTTTCTTTCCTGGTGCATTCTCGGTTACCGCCAACAGAGTAGGCACTTCACCTGCTGTTTTTACAATCTTTGAATCCAACGAGAGCTTCGCGTTACTATCAACGATAACCCTTAACGGATTCTTGGTCTCTTTTTGGCCTAAACGTACTGTAAGCATAGGATCATCTGCTATAACGGTACCTATTCCTACCATAATTGCATCGTTTCTATCTCTCAACAGATGAACATGCTCTCTTGACTCTTTACCCGTAATCCACATCGGCCGACCATCTTTAGATGTTATTTTTCCATCAAAGCTAATTGCTGACTTTGTGAGCACAAAAGGCATTTTGGTAGAAATGTACTTAATATATACTTCGTTTTGTTTCGTTATCTCCTTTTCATCTACACCAACTTCGACTTCGATTTGGGCTTTTTTAAGTTCATCTATCCCTTTGCCACAAACTTTTAAATTTGGATCGATTAATCCGACGATAACTTTCTTTATCTTGGAAGATATAATTGCCCGGGTACAAGGCGGTGTCCTTCCATAACTGCAACACGGTTCAAGCGTTACATATAAGGTAGCATCATCTAAAATTTCAGTCGCATGATTAATCGCATTTATTTCAGCGTGTGACTCACCGGCCCCAGCATGATACCCTTCCCCAACAATCGCATCGTTTTTAACTATAACTGCTCCGACTAAGGGATTCGGGCTCGTTCGACCTCTTCCTCTTTCAGCCAGCTCTATTGCTCTTTGCATATACTTATTTTTTAAGTGCTTCATCGCTTCACCCAAAATAAAAAACCAAGGGAAAAGAGTCCTTGGTTTAATTACTCTTCTCCCATCCAGACTTTACTGTCGGCTTCGGAATTTCACCGAATCGGCTCCACAGAAACTCTGCAAAGTTAGCGGGCTTTACCGCCGGTCAGGAATTCCCAAAATAAATATTCAGGGTCACCTTTTCTCGAAGATTATATAAATCTATTTAATTAATCGAATATTACCAGATAAAGATATATAATGCAACTAGACAAATGTTGCATTACGCAAATCTACGATAGCTTTTTTTATATCGTCCTTAGAAAAAATTGATGAGCCGGCTACAAGTATATCCGCACCCGCCTTAAACAACTCTTTTGCGTTGCCAACGTTAACTCCACCATCAACTTCAATCTCCACCGATAAATTTCTCTCGTTTATAATATTTTTTAAAAAATTAATTTTATCAATCGTTTGAGGAATGAATTTTTGGCCGCCAAAACCCGGATTTACTGACATAATTAGAACAAAATCAATCTCGTCTAAGACGTTAACTAAGTTTGTAAGTGCAGTAGCCGGATTTAAAGCAACACCCACCTTTACCTCAGGGAACGATTTTATCTTCTGAACCACTCGATGAAGATGAGTACATGTCTCCATGTGTACTGATAGCAGACTGCTTCCCGCAGAGATAAAATCATCTATGAAAAATTCTGGATTTTCTATCATCAGGTGAACATCCAGCGGAACCGAAGTCTCCTCCCTTAAAAACTTTACAACTTGTGGTCCAATTGTAATATTAGGGACAAAGTGACCGTCCATCACATCAACGTGGATATAGTCGGCTCCACCCTCTTCGGCGAGTCTTACTTCATCTCCTAATTTTGCAAAATTAGCAGATAATATCGACGGAGCAATCTTAATTTTTCTCATTATCATCCCTTTCTAAAAAAGTGTTTAAATTGTAACATCGCAAAGGGCTATCTTCAATGTTGGTTAGAAGTAACCTTGACTATTTTAATCGAATTAATCTTGCAATAAACATCCCGTCTGTTCTATGTTTGTGAGGCCAGAGCTGTATCCATTTATTATTCGTCCTTAATTCCAACGGAAGATAACCGTTTATGTCGTCAAGTTTAAATTCGGGGTGTTTATTGAGAAATGCATCGATCACACCGAGTGTCTCTTTTTTTGAAATGGTACATACTGAATAAACGAGACTTCCCCCGGGTTTTACAAGATACGAGACAGACTCGATTAGCTCCCCCTGTAAATTGGCAAGTTCTTCGATTTGGCGAAGAGTCTTTTTCCGTCTTGCATCCGGTCGTCGTGCTAACACTCCCAAACCAGAGCATGGAGCATCGATTAAAACTTTATCCACGGGTTTGCGTAATACCTTGTTCGGTTTTAACGCATCGACTTGGATAATAGAGATAATTTTATTGCCCATTCTTTCACAAGATTGTTTAAGAAGATTTAAACGCAACGGATTAATATCAGCGGCGATAATCGACCCTTTATTCTTCATAATTTCAGCCATGTGAGTTGTTTTTCCACCAGGAGCAGCACATACATCAAGAACAGTTTCACCTTCCTGGGGATTTAAAATATGGGAGACGAGCATGGAACTCTCGTCTTGAATGAAGAAAAAACCTTCTTTGAATTCCTTTAATTCGGCTAAACCTGCTCCTTCGGTAACCACTAGGCCCTCGGGTAATAATTTACTCGGTGTAGTTATAACCCCTCTTCTCCTTAGCGTACCTGCCAATTCTTCGGGCGTAATCTTTAAAAGATTTGCTCTTAATTTTAACTGTGGGCGCACATTGTTGGCCGCGCAAAGTTTTTCTGTTTCTTTAGCCCCTATTTCGTCAATCCATTTCTTAACGAGCCATTCGGGATGAGAATGTTTCAATGAAATATAAGCGATTAAATCTTCTTCTTTTTTGGGGTAAACTATTTTGTCCCTGCTTCGATCGATTTCGCGGAGAATGCCATTTACAAAATTCGCTATTCCTTGATGAAAATTTTCTTTAGCAAGCTGTACGGACTCGTCTACAGCAGCCCTGGGAGGAATTTTGTCGAGGTAAAGAAGTTGATAGACTCCAAGTCGCAAAATATCGAGGGCCTTAGGAGAAATTTTATCAATTTTTCTGGAGGAGAATTGAGATAAAACCCAATCGATAGTTCCCTCCATTCTTAATACGCCGTATACAAGTTCGGTTGCAAGAGCCCTATCAAGACGTGATAGCCCACTCTTTTTTAACGCCTTTGGCAAAAGAACATTTACAAAATCTTTGCCGTTATGAATATCATGGATAACATTTAAAGCTAGTTCCCTCGCAGACGTTGCCATTATTCAAATTTGTCCCCCTCTCTGAGGTTATATCCTCTACAAAACTCATCAGCCGTCATAATCATTTTGCCTTCAGGTTGAACTTGAAGAATCAAGAGAGCGCCATCCAAACAGCTCACTGTAAAACCGAGACTTTTTTTTACTTTATCAACCGTTCCTGGAGGAAGTAAGATATTTTTTGAAATTTCTTTAGCTTTAAATATCTTCAAACGTCTACCATTAATGGTAGAATAAGCTCCGGGTTTAGGACTTAAGGCACGAATAATATTTCTAATTTTTTCGACGGGGTTACTCCAATCTATCTTGATATCCTTCTTTTCAATTTTCGCGGCAAAGCTCGCCTCAGCGTCGTTTTGTTTTGTTGGAGTAATTGTGCCAAGCCCTAGACCTTTAAGTGTCTTTAGAAGCAAACCAGGACTTACGTTGGCAAGTTTATCGTAAAGCTCACCCACCGTTTCTTCGTCGGAAACAGACACTTTCGTTTGTAACAATATATCGCCGGTGTCAAGACCTATATCCATTAGCATTGTTGTTACTCCTGTCTTAATGCAACCATCCATAATAGCTCTTTGAATCGGAGCCGCACCACGATACTTTGGCAAAAGAGATGCGTGAACATTTACGCAACCATATCTAGGTAAATTAAGCATCCAAGAAGGGATTAGCTGCCCAAAAGCAACCACGACAATTACGTCAGGAACAAGTTCAATTACCTTTTTTTTGAAATCTTCATCATTTGGAGTCCTTGGCTGATAAACTGGAATTTTATAACTGAGCGCCATCTCTTTTATAGGCGAGAAAGTTGTGTTTAAATGTCTTCCTTTTGGTCTATCGGGTTGAGTTACAACCGCAATAATTTCATGCTCAGAGTAGAATAAAGCGTTGAGCGATGGTAGTGCAAACTGCGGGGTTCCCATAAATACAATTCTCAATCTTTCCTCCAGCTAATCTATTTGGACATGCTCTCTAAGTTCCTCTAGGGCTCTTCTTCTATTCTCCGTGTCAGTTTTATCCAAAACGAGCACCCCGTTTAAATGATCTACCTCATGTTGAATAACATGCGCTAATAGATCTTCAGCAACAAATGTTACTTTCTTACCATTCGCGTTTAAAGCTGTGATTTTTACCTTTTTAGCTCGCTTCACGGGAACCCTAATATTGGGAATGCTTAAACACCCCTCTTCGTTCATGTCCTCGCCTTCTGTAGCAACAATTTTTGCATTTACATAAACTTGTAGCCCGTCACCTAAATCGCAAATGAATAATCGTTCTAATATCCCCACCTGGGAAGCAGCAAGTCCAATGCCGGGTGCGTTATACATTGTATCCGCTAAATTTTTTACAAGACCAGCAAAATTGCAATCCAAGTTGTTTATTCGATTACATTTTTCCTTGAGAACAGGATCGCCAAATTTCCTAATGGTTAAGATCACCGCAATTATCCTCCATTATTAAAAGTGCTCTGAAATCGAGTTCGCATCCTTAAGTTTTTTGACGATAATTTATATTTTTTTCTTTTAACTTTTCATAAATTATAGTGTCCAAGCCGGATTTACATCTATCGATATAGTAACATCTTTTGAATATTTCTTCGAAATCAAATCTTTTAAATTTTCCCTCAAGAAGTTTGTAGCCTCAATCAGATCTGTGGTTTTTAAAATCATATGCCACCTGTATTTATTTTTGATTCTTGAAAGCGGTGCCGGTGCCGGCCCAAGAAAACTTTTTAACCATCTTTTGCCATCGACTTTATTGAAAAAATTACTGAACGAGTAGGCCTCTCCTATTACTTTTTTTTCATCTTTGCCCGAGAATAAAATATTAATTAGCTGGGTGAACGGAGGGTAGTCTAGCTCTTCTCTTATCTTTATTTCTTCTTCAAAAAATTCATCATATGTGTACTTCTTTATCGCAGAAATTGCATATGAGTCTGGACAGTAACTTTGTATAATTGCCTTGCCAGGAAATCCTCCTCTACCTGCCCTGCCACTCAATTGCATTAACAATTGAAAGGTTCGCTCACTCGCCCTGAAGTCAGGTAAATGTAAGGCCGTGTCAGCATTTATAACACCAACTAGTGCCACGTCGGGAAAGTCCAGCCCTTTCGCAATCATCTGAGTCCCCAAAAGTATTCCAACATCTAAGTTTTTGAAAGCGATAAGCTTTCTTCGATGAGAATCCCTTTTCATTGTCGTGTCCGCATCCATTCGTATCAACGAAATATCAGGAAACATCTTTTTAATTTCACTTTCAACGCGTTGTGTGCCAATTCCAAAGTATCCTATCCGATACCCTTTACAATTTGGACACAATTTTGGAGAACAGATAGTATAGCCACAATGGTGACAACGCATCGTCTTGTCATTAAGATGATAAACCAAAGAGATATCACAACGTTTGCATTTTAAGACAAAACCGCAATCTCTACATAGAATAAAACCGGCATAACCTCGCCTGTTTAAAAAAAGCAGCATTTTTTTATTAGAACAAACACACTCTTCCATTTCGTTGAGAAGTGCCGTGCTGAATATTCCAGAACTTCCTTTTGAGCCCTCTTCTCTCATGTCGATTAACTCAACTTCAGGGAATTTTCTATCTTTAACTCTTTTGGTAAGTTTAAGGAGACCATAGTTACCCCGTTTTGCTTCGTATCTGCTTTCAATGCTTGGTGTGGCACTCCCAAGAATTAACAGAGCATCGTTTGATTCCGCTCTTTTTTTGGCAACATCTCTCGCATGGTAACGAGGATTACAATTTTGCTTGTATGTAACCTCATGCTCTTCATCTATTGCGATGAGTCCTAGATTTTTTAGGGGAGCAAAAATAGCTGATCGCGTACCGACCACAACCTTGCATTCACCCCGTTTGATTCGCTCCCATTGATCAAACCGCTCGCCAAGTCCAAGACCACTATGAAGTACCGCAACGGTTTCACCAAAGCGGGAGCGAAATCTGTGCACCGTTTGCGGTGTCAAAGCAATTTCAGGTACAAGAACTATAGCGGTTTTATTTTTGTTCAAAATCTTAGCTATGGCTTGTAAGTAAATTTCCGTCTTCCCGCTGCCAGCTACCCCCTGTAAAAGCTGGACACGATGCGTTTCGCTGTCTATAGCATCTTTTATCGATTTAAGAACCTTGCTCTGCTCATCGGTCAATTTAATGGAAAGAGGAATTTTTTCAGGATAAAAGAGATCGGGCTCTCTAAGCATTGGCTCTTCGTTAAGCACCACTATTCCTTTTTTCACAAGAGCGTTCAGCGATTGACGTGAACTATCGGTGTTTGAAAGTAGTCGGCGTACAGAAACTGTTTTTTCTTCCGAAAGAAGTAAAACTATCCTTTTTTGCTTGGGAGCTTTGGTGGCTAAGGAAGTTATCAGATCCTCTCTGTTGTCTATTGAAGGGTTCAAGGCAGCGCATTCTTTCGTTTTTCTATTTATTCGCGGCTTAGAAATCACATATTTTCTCTTTAAAAGACCCTTTTTTTCAAGAGTTCCAATAAGATTTGATAACCCAGCCGAGTAATGTTTTTGGATATTATCAAGAGAGGATTCCCCTCCCATTTTTTTAAGGATATTTACAAGCTCCCCCTGACGCAGTGTAAGCGACTCTTCTTCTTTGTCCTGTAAAATTATCATTTGCCTTAGGCGCCTTGCTCTTCCTGGCGGAAAAGCAAGTTTTAAGGATTCGCTCAGAGTTGATAAGTAATGCTTGGCAACCCAGCGACACAAATTCATCATGTCTTTATCGAAGATAGGCTCCTCGTCTATCAAGTCGAGAATCGGGTTTAAGGATTTCACGCTCGATTCTTCAAGAAAACCGACGACATAGCCCAACTGTAATCGCGATCCGAAAGTAACCAACACAGAGGAACCAATCTCGATATTTTCCTCAATGTTCGGAGGCACCATATACTCAAAAGGATAATCTATATTATGAACTGGCATGTCGATGATTACTTGAGCAATTTTCTTAGACAATTTAATCCTCTATACAATCCTGAGCAAAATTTCTTTAGTCATATGCTAACTCACAATCCTTCCAAATTTTATCATCTATGCTATAATTTTTCTCAAATTTGTATCTTCCTGATTGTTTGAGGAGTGAGACTAATTTGAAGCTGGTTTCCTCAAAGAGTTTTTTTATTAAAACGCTCTCTGTTATAACCATTTCAATCTTTACCTTAAGTTTGACCCCAATATCAATTTCAGCAACCCAAAGTTCAGAAATTCTAAAAGTAAAGTCCGATGTAGAAAAAATAGAGGGCGAGCTTAATAGAACTATAAAAAAATATCATGAAGCAACTTTGAATTTGCAAGAATCAGAGAGTGAAATTCTTAAGACCAAAAACCTTCTTAAAAATGACGAAAACAATCTAAGTAAATCGGTGCAGAGATTAAACGCAAGAGCCGTGATGCTTTACAAGCAAAATATATTTTTACCGGCGATAATTCTACTTGATAGTCACGACATTCACAACTTCTTTTTCACGCTTAACGTTTTAACGAAGATTTCAAAAAAAGATGCTAAGATGATAAATGAGCTTCAGATCTCCAAGTCGAAAATTCTAATGCAATTAGACAAGCTAGAAGAAAAATATGAACAACAAGAAAAACTAGTAGCTCAAATTGAAGATTTAAAAGATGAGTTAGAGAAGAGACTGACCAAACAAGAACTTGCTCTTTCAAATTTAACGAGTGATAACGAAATTTCTATAAACGCCCCTTCACGAAAAAACTCCACAGATTCTACAAAAATTTTTGAAAATGGTTGGGCGAGTTGGTATGATATTCCGGGTTTAACAGCCGCTCATAAAACTCTTCCTAAGGGCACGAGAGTAAGGGTCACAAATCTTTTAAACGGCAAACAAGTAACCGTGAAAATTATCGATAGAGGCCCATACGTCCAGGGTAGAGTCATCGACTTGTCAAAGACGGCTTTCTCAAAAATTTATCCCCCAAGCAGAGGTCTTTGTTATGTAAGTCTCGAGGTTTTATAAGAACTTTTTATCTATTTTTAAACTACTTTAATGGAGGATTAAAATGCCAGAGCATATCGACTTGCTAATTTCAGAGTGTTTAGCAGTTACTGTCGACGACAATCATTCGGTAATCGAAAAAGCGGGTATTGCGATAAACAATGGAAAAATCGTTGCCCTAGATAAAATTGAAAATTTAGCCCAATCTTATAAGGCTAAGAGAACAATCTCTGCCAAAAATAAGATGGCCATTCCGGGGCTAATTAATGCACATACACATGCTGCAATGGTTTATTTTAGAGGACTTGCCGATGACCTACCGTTAAAAGAATGGTTAGAAAATCACATCTGGCCCGCTGAGGCGCAATACGTGAATGCCGAATTCATTAGAAAAGCAGTTAAACTGGCAGCATTGGAAATGTTAAAAAGCGGAACTACAACCTTTTGCGATATGTATTTTTTGCCCGGTGTCGCCGTCGAGTCTTTGGAAGAGATGAAAATAAAAGCCATCCTCGGCGTACCTCTCCTCGATTTTCCGACGCCCGTTAGCAGATCTTCCGAAGAAGGGCTAAAAAACGCACGGAAATTAATTGAGAGCTTAAAAGGGCATGATCGCTTTATTCCAGCGGTCATGCCACACTCCCCTTATACATGTTCTGCTAAGCTTCTAAAACAAGCTGCCGAGATGTCGAAGGAATATAATATCCCTCTACAAATTCATCTTTCTGAAGAAAAATGGGAAAACGAAAAAATAATTTCAGAAAAAGGAATGAGTTCTGTAGCTTACCTAAACGAGTTGACGGTTCTCTCAGAAAGAACCACCGCTGCTCATGTTAATTGGATTTCAAACGAAGATGTTGAAATATTAAAAAAAACCAAAACAGGAGTCATCCACAACCCTCAAAGCAATATGAAACTTGCTACAGGAATTTGCCCTGTTCCCGAACTTTTAAAAGCGGGAATAAATGTTGGATTAGGAACCGATGGAGCAGCGAGCAATAATGATTTAGACATGTTCGGTGAAGTACAAACAGCAGCAATGCTTCATAAAATCGCAAAAAAAGACCCGACCGTAATTGATGCGAAAGAAGCCCTATGGATGGCAACACGAGGAGGCGCCAAAGCTTTTGGGCTCGACCAAGAGATAGGCTCGCTTGAGGTAAACAAAAAAGCTGATATTGTGCTGCTCGACATGGATAAGCCCCATTTAATCCCCTTATACGATGCACACTCACAGCTCGTCTATTCAGCCAAGAGCTCGGATGTCGACACGGTCATTATCGATGGAAACGTAGTTGTTGAGAACGGCTGTTTGTTAATCTGTGATGAGGAAGAGATATTAAACGAAGCCCGAATATTCTCACGAAAACTTAAAGGAGTTCCATTTTAGAATCTTTCAAAGCATTGAGACAGGCACAATCTTTTCTCGCCGGAATTTCTTCTATAACATCTAAAATAAGCTCGGTAACTTTTTGGGACATCTCCTGCATTTTTTGAGACACCTCTCCTGACGTAAGCATATCTTGTTTGACTCCGGCAGCCATATTGGTT
This sequence comes from Actinomycetes bacterium, assembly GCA_030614255.1. Classification (GTDB taxonomy): domain Bacteria; phylum Actinomycetota; class Aquicultoria; order UBA3085; family Oleimmundimicrobiaceae; genus JAUSCH01. The sequence continues at coordinate 42,904 of JAUWKI010000001.1, read as the reverse complement.
ACAACTACAACGCTTGCATAGCAAATTTCCGCCTCTCTTGCGAGGACAACTTCTGGAACATTGGTCATGCCAACAATATCCGCTCCCATTATTCCGAAGGCTCTTATTTCGGCTGAAGTTTCAAATCTCGGTCCCTCCGTGCATAAATATGTTCCTTTTGCATGAAATTTTAAATCCAGTTTGTTAGCAGTCGAAACAAGAAGATTGTGCAATTCAGAGCAGTAAGGTTCGCTCATATCGACGTGAAAAATCTCATCGTTGTCGAAAAAGGTAGATGGTCTATTCTTGGTAAAATCAATAAATTGATCGATAAAGACAAGTTCCCCCGGTTTCATTCGTTGATTTAAGCTTCCAGAGGCAGAGGTTGATAAGATTCTTTCCACGCCACAGTATTTAAGCGCATAAATATTTCCTCTATAATTTATTTTATGGGGAGCAACTTTGTGATTCTTGCCATGTCGTGGTAGAAAAACTATATCCTTTCCGTTCCATTTAGCATTAGAAACAAAAACTTCTCCGTAAGGAGTCTCAATTTTTTCTTCTCTCTTTTGATGTAATTCTTTAATTTCGTATACGCCGCTTCCGCCTATAATGCCTACTTTTACACTCAAATAACTCTCCTAATCTTTCGATTCGCCCTTATCTAATTCCAATATCAATTGCTTTGCTTCTTCAAACAACTTTTCATATCTTTGAACTTTGCCCTTTTCTTTATTTGTTCTCTTTTTGCCCCATAAACGTTTCTTCGTTACGCTTGATTTACCACTTGTCTTTAGAATAAAATTTGCAAGATCCTCTGAACCGTAGAAGGGAACGATTCTATATCTCTTCAACCTACCATCGTTCTCTGATTTTAAGACACCAATTTTCTCAAGTAAATTTAACTCTCTCCATATCGCTTTATGGTCTAAACCCGTGATTTTCTGTAATAGTCTGCCATAATATTGAGTTTCTGGATTTAAAAATATAACCTCAAGCAATTTAGCTCGAGCTTTTGAACCCAAAAGCTCTTCTGCGATATTCATTTAAAACCTCCTTAAAAAGTTTCAACTCTGAGAAAATAATACTTCGATGAAAAAAAGACGTCAATATTTTATCAGACTTACTTGGCCTCAATCTCAATTATTGATGCTAGACTTCTACATTCCTCGAGGTTTGAGTCGTTTAAATTTCTTAAGAGAATTTTGAGCTCTTTGTGGTTTAACTTTATAAGTACTTTCCCCCGATTTTTGTAATATTTTTTCAAACGCGCATACATTTTTTCGGCTGTTCTTTCAATTCTAAAACTTTCCCCTGCAATCTTTTTGGAAACATTTGCCATCTTTTTTAACTGAGTGAGCTCCTGTTTCTCGCGCTCGAAAAAATTTTGCCGCCTGCTAGCAGGAATTGTGCTTTCTCCTTTTTTCAAGTTTTTCATAATTTTCTCTGATTTCTTCTCCTCAACCACTTCGCCACTCCTTTCACTTTTCCAAGCTCTTATATCAAGTTTACTATCAAACACAAACCTAATAAAGCATATATTCCCATTACTTAGCGGGCAAACCGTCAATTCTCTTTAAACCCATATCAAGAGCATTCTTCAAAGCCCGTTGGTACTCATCTGGTGTTACCCTCCTATTCAGGGCTGGATATTCAAAATCCTCCTGACAAGGATAATATTGGCTCATTATGTTTACGTAGGTATTGGTCGAAACTTTTTCAGATATAAATTTTACCACTTCTTCGGTGCCAGCCATTTTATTTGGTAAAACAAGATGACGAACGATAAGCCCTCTCCTGGCGGTTCCTCTTTCGTCAACAACTAAGTCTCCTACCTGTCGATACATTTCAAGAATCGCCGCTTTTGCTACTTTTGGATAATCGTAAGCTTTTGAAAACTTCTTTGCAATATCGGGATTTGCGAATTTAAAATCCGGCATGTATATATCGAATATATCTTCGAGTATTTTCAGGATTTCAATCGACTCATATCCTCCACAATTGTATACAAGAGGAATATTCAAACCATTTTTAATGGCATGTGGCAGAGAAGCAATAATCTGTGGGACATAATGAGTTGGCGTTACAAAATTTATATTATGACAGCCTAAGCTTTGCAGATTCAACATTATGTTAGCAAGATCTCTTCCGGAAACTTTTTTCCCTTCGCCAAGATGGCTTATGGGATAATTTTGACAAAATACACACTTCAAATTGCAATGAGTTAAGAATATCGTTCCTGAACCACGAGCTCCCACCAAGGGTCCTTCTTCACCAAAATGTGGGTGAAAGGCTGAAACCTCAAGAAATTCCCTTGCCCCACAGAAACCTTTTTCGCCGGTCAACCGGTCAACACCACAATTCCGCGGACAAATTCGGCAAGATTCTAATAGGCTGAATGCATTTTTTATTCGACTCCTGAGGTTTCCGCTCTTGTATAAATTTATGTAACACGGTTTAAAAGAGTTAAATTTCATCATGTTTCTAGAACTTATATTAACAGACCGAAATAGATTTAAAACTAAGAGTTTTAAGACCCAACGTAATCCCCAGATGCTCTACATTGGACCGTCTCATATTAAAGATTGGCTTCCCTTCTTAAAACATCTGCCATATCCGTTTTTTCCCATGTGAATTCTTTATCATTACGACCAAAGTGACCATAGCAAGCTGTTTTCTTGTAAATCGGTCTTCTTAGGTTAAGTTTCTTAATTATTGCGGCTGGCCGACAGTCAAAATATTCAATTATCATCTTTTCTATCTTATTGGGATCAATTTTTGCCGTCCCAAAACACTCGGCCATAACCGACACCGGATGAGCAACCCCGATAGCATACGCTAATTGTACTTCACACTTGTCAGCTAATCCCGCTGCTACTACATTTTTTGCGATATAGCGAGCGATATAATGACCCGATCTATCTACCTTGGTCGGATCTTTACCTGAAAAACATCCTCCTCCTGTCCTAGCTGCTCCACCGTATGTATCCACTATAATTTTTCTTCCCGTCAATCCAGTATCTGCAGACGGCCCACCTAAAACAAACTTTCCGGTGGGATTAACTAGAATTTTAACATTATCATAATCAATATACTCTTTCGGCAAAATCGGTTTCAAAACATGGTCAATCAAGTCTGGCTTCAAAACAGTGTCCACTTTGACATCAGGGGTATGTTGTGCAGCAATAACTATTGTATTTATCGCTACAGGTTTTCCATTCTCATATTCCATAGTTACCTGAGTCTTTCCGTCTGGCCTTAAGTAGGGAAGTATTTTGGTCTTTCTGACCTCAGCTAACCTCTGCGCCAATTTGTGGGCAAGCATAATCGGCATGGGCATAAGTTCTGGTGTCTCTGTACATGCGTAACCAACCATCATGCCTTGATCTCCAGCTCCAATTTTATTGAGTTCATTCTCGTTGATTTCACCAACCCTCTTTTCGTAGGCAGAATTAACTCCCTGAGCAATGTCCGGAGATTGCGGGTCAATTGCCACTAATACCCCACAAGTATCACCATCAAATCCATACTTTGCTCTCGTATAACCTATATCTTTTATCGTGCGTCTAGCTATTTCTGGAATTTCTACATAAGTTCTTGTCGTGATTTCTCCTCCAACAACAACTAAACCAGTGGTCAAAAACGTCTCACAAGCCACCCTGGCCATCGGGTCTGTGGCAATAATAGCGTCGAGGATAGCATCCGATATTTGATCTGCTAATTTATCGGGATGCCCTTCCGTTACCGATTCCGATGTAAATAAATAATGTCTTTTTCCCAATTAAAACCCTCCTTAGATTGCCACTCATTTTTTTACTTAAAAACCCTCTTTTTCTTTTGAAAAAGAGGGTTTGCTTGTCGATTCATATAAATCTCGTAAATCTTCAGCGCCCTCTTATCTTCCAGGTTCCTCTGCAGGAATTAGCACCACACCCCATCTGGGTAGGTTGCCGAGGTTTCACAGGGCCAGTCCCTCCACCTCTCTGAATAAGAGTTTCTCTAAACTCAAAAACCGTACCAAACTTTCAATATCACGTCAAGCTAAGCATAGATTATATGTAAACACAAAAGTTATAAAATCGTATAGAAGTGAAATTTGATTTTTTAACCTTGGGCCAGAACGGATAGCATCTCTCTTAGATGAACCTTTAAGCGTAGCAGAGCCTTTGTGTGCAGTTGGGAAACCCTAGACTCTGTAACGCCTAAAACCTCACCTATCTCTTTTAAAGTCAGTCCCTCGTAGTAATAGAGCGCTATGACCATCTTCTCTCTTTTGGGTAGACTCTCTATAGTTCCTCCTAAAAACTGTTTGAGTTCTTCAAGCTCAAATGCTTTCGACGGCTCATCGCTCTTGGTATCTTTCAAAGTATCAATCAAACATGTCTGGTCATTCTTCGTTCCACTGGTATTCCAAAACTCGTTAAGAGTAACTTGCGTGGTATAACTCAGCTGACCGTAAAGACCCTGTAGCTCTTCGATTGAAATCTCCATATCTTCCGCAATCTCTTCATCCGTTGGAGAGCGCTTAAATTTATTTTCGAGCTTTACATATGTCCTTTCAAGCTGCTTTTCTTTGCGTCGTACCGAGCGGGGTACCCAGTCTATTGAGCGCAATTCGTCAATTATAGCTCCCCTGATCCGAGAAATCGCATATGTTTCAAACTTTATCTTCTTTGTAAGGTCAAATTTTTCAATGGCATCAATAAGTCCAAACATTCCATAACTTATGAGATCGGCTTTCTCGATATTACGAGGCAGACTCATGGAAACTCGCCCGGCAACGTACTTAACTAGTGGCGCATAATTTAAGACTAATTTATCTCTAATGTCTCGAGATCTCTCTTTTTGATATTTGAGCCAGAGTTTCTCTACGGTAAAACTTTCTTGTTTCTCCACTATACCCCTCCGGTTGGATCTCAAGCCCTTGGATGAGTTTGTAAATAAATCTCTTTTAGTTTGGTCTTACTTAATTGAGTATAAATTTGTGTAGAGGATAAATCAACGTGACCTAAAAGTTCTTGAATAGAACGCAAATCGGCACCAGATTCTAAAAGATGTGTTGCAAACGTATGTCTTAAGACATGAGGCGTTATGCTTATTTCAATCCCAGCTTGTTTTACATATTTTTCTACAATTCGTCTTACCGCCCCGTCCGCTAACCTTTCTCCTGACCGATTTAAAAATAAGGCCGCCCCTTCTTTGCCCCCAGAAAGCTCTTTTCTTCCTTTCGCCAGATAACGTCCGATAAACTTTAATGCCTCCTGATTAATAGGAACTATTCTTTCTTTTCCTCCCTTGCCGAACACCCTAATTTCCTGCTGTTCAAAGTCGATATCATCAACGTCTAACCCGACTAGCTCACTCACTCTTATCCCTGTTCCATAGAGAACTTCCAATATGGCTTTATCTCTTTGTCCGAATGTTTTATTAATATTAGGTGCGTTTAGAAAGGTCTCTAACACATCCATGCGTAATGATTTTGGAAGTCTTTTATCAAGTTTTGGATAAGAAATTAAGGGTGCTGGGTTTGAAGATACCAAACTTTCTCGTTGAAGAAATCCAAAAAAAGAGCGAACGACCGTGAGTTTGCGAGCAATGCTCGTTCGTGTATAGCCAAGGGTTTGAAGATAAGCCAAATATCGCCTCAAGCAAAGATAATTAACTTGCTCAATCAAGAGTCCGCTGTTTTGCAGATAAATTACAAATTGGCCGAGGTCTCCCTTATAGGCCCTTATGGTGTGTCTCGACATGTTTCTTTCTGCAGAAAGATGCTGTAAAAAAGTATTGACCAATCTGTTCATAAATCTCCAATTCTTCAAAATCAATGCCAGGTACCAGATAACTGGTCTTACGAAATCCTAAGATATTTCTTCCCGGTATCCTGTTTAATAAAACCTTTTATCTCTAGCGTGGTAAGCAGGCTTGCCGTCTCGGAGGAACTCAAACTCAGTTCCCTTATTATCTCGTCGATATACTTAAGATCCCAACTGATAAAATTTAAAACCTTCAGCTCCTTTTCGGTAAGATTGGTCAGACACTTTTTTTGAGAATTTGAAGTGTAATTTAAGCCCAATGCCTCGAAGATATCGTCCGTATTTTCAATTAGACATGCCCCGCTCTTTAGAAGTTTGTGTGGACCTTTGCTCAAACTATTTTTCGGATTTCCCGGAACCGCAAAAACCTCTCTCCCTTGTTCCAATGCAAAATCGGCGGTGATTAAAGCTCCACTTTTTTCAGAAGCTTCCACTATAACTACGCCTTTTGCCAATCCACTGATAATTCGATTTCGTGCTGGAAAATTCCACTTAAAAGGTTCTGTTTTAATCAAGTATTCTGAAACCAAGCTTCCCTGCTCGGAAATTGCTCTATAAAGTAGTTTATTTTCGGGTGGATAGACGACATCAAGGCCACAGCCCAATACACCAATTGTGTTCCCCTTCTCCGCTAAGGCCCCCTTGTGTGCCGCACTATCGATACCTCTTGCAACTCCGCTTATCACAGTTACACCCGCTCTGGAAAGATTTAATGCCAGTTCTTCGGCAAAAGCTCTTCCATAAGCAGTAGCGCGTCTTGAACCAACGATGGCTATGGCTTCAGAATAACTTTTTAATAAATCACCTTTAAAAAAAAGAACTGGAGGCGGGTTGGGAATTTCTTTAAGCAACGATGGATAGTCATTGTCAAGAAATGTTACAACATCGATCTCTAGACTTTTGTACTTTTGCCACCAAAAATCCAGGTCGATGTCTTCTCTTTTTTTTATTATTTCCCCTATTAGCTTAGGACTCACTCCATCTATTTTAAGAAAATCATTTTTCTTAGCTTCCCAGGCTTCTTCCGCCGTTCCGAAATAATCTATAATCTTGAGAATCTTTGAATCTAGCACAGAGATAAGTTTTAATCCCAGCCAATATTTCTTTTCCATCTTCTTATTCCTTCGTATTAGCTACAATAGTAGTTGGTTGTGTTGTCGAGACATCTATACTGCAAGGCTTCTGCCAAATGTTCGGTTTCAATTAATTCTTTTCCCGCTAGGTCTGATATCGTCTTGCTCACTTTTAAAACTTTATCATAAGCTCTGCCACTTAAACTTAACTTATCGATTGCATTTTCCAAAAGATTCTGTGCTGAGTCGGAAAGCTTACACCGCTTTTTTATAATGCGAGGGCTCATTTGTGCGTTGCAAGTAATGTTTGTACCTTTAGCATTCTTTTGCTGACGTTCACGTGCTTCTTGAACTCGTTTTCCGATTTTTTCCGACGACTCACCGATTGAGACACCAACGAGCTCGTTTTTCGTAAGACGAGGAACTTCAATTTGAATATCGATCCTATTTATGAGTGGCCCCGATATTCTTCCTCTATACTGTCTGATATGAGAAGGTAAACACGTACACTCCCTTACTTTATCCCCTAGATATCCGCATCGACAGGGATTCATTGCCGTCACCAACATAAAAGTGGCCGGAAAAGTAAAAGTGGATAATGCGCGTGAAATAGTTACAACACCATCCTCCAAGGGTTGACGAAGAACTTCGAGAGCACTTTTGCTAAATTCCGGAAATTCATCCAAAAACAGAACTCCATTGTGACTCAAACTTATCTCTCCTGGACGAGGATACTGTCCTCCCCCAACCAGACCCGCTGTAGAAATCGTATGATGAGGTGCTCTAAAGGGACGTGTAGCTATTAAGGATTGTTTTGATTGCAATGCTCCTGCAATACTATAAATTTTAGTTACATCAATGGCTTCTTCAAAAGTCATGTTTGGCATTATGGTAGGCATTCTCTTAGCTAACATGGTTTTACCTGAACCTGGTGGCCCGATCATTAAAACATTATGTCCTCCGGCAGCCGCTATTTCTAGAGCCCGTTTTGCATGTTCTTGTCCTTTGATATCAGAAAAGTTGAGTTCGTGATACAAATTATTTTCAAAAAACTTTTCTATGTCCCCGCTTACAGGAGTAATCTCTTTTTTACCGGAAAAAAAATCAATAACTTCACGCAATGACGAAACGGGAATTATCTCTAATTCTTTGACCAAGGCAGCTTCGCTCGCATTGCCTTCTGGCACGATAAACCCTTTCTTGTTTTGTTTTTTTGCACATAGAGCCATCGATAAAACACCGCTTACGGGCCTTATCTTACCGCTCAACGAAAGCTCTCCCACAAATAAATAATCCGATAACTTCTCGGATAAAAGTTGCTTCGTCGCAGATAAAATTCCCAATGCGATGGGAAGATCAAAAGATGGTCCTTCTTTTCTGATATCAGCTGGAGCCAAATTTACAGTTATTCTTTTCAGTGGAAACTCGAATTCGGAATTTGAAATTCCGGACCTTACTCTCTCGCGTGACTCTTGTATAGCCGTATCGGGTAATCCAACGATACTGAACGCGGGCAATCCATTTGAAATGTCTACTTCAACATTGACTGCTGCGGCCTCCATTCCTAAAACTGAACAACTCTCAATTTTTGCTAACAACACTACCCCTTTCTCTAAAACGCATTTTCAATATGCTTAATTATAGGTTTCTTCTTTTCGTAAAGGATAGAAATTACATCAAAACGATAATCTAATTCATGCTCCTGATTATCGACTATATAGCTTTCAGCCAGGCGCCGCAAACGTTCTTGTTTGTAGTGAGTCACCGCCTCAAAAGGCTCACCAAATTCTCTATTCAAACGTGTTTTGACTTCAATAAAGATTAAAAACTCACCCTTCTGAGCAATTATATCTATCTCACCAATCTTGTAACGGTAATTGCGTTGTAAAATATTATATCCTTTGCGTCTAAGATACCTGCAGGCTAACTTTTCTCCTTTATTGCCAAGAGAATCCAATAAAATCCTCCCCTTGAAATTTATTTATGAAATTCCACGAGCAATCCTGTAATACCCTCATGCCACATCCAGATGAACGGAACAGTGTCCCCTGCCTGCCGGTAGGCCACGGCCCGTCGGCAGACACGGTGAGCAAAGAGCATTTCATCAGACCAGTGCCTGGCTTCCCCGGCCGAAGTCGTTATGCTCTGTGTTGAAGAATGGCTCTCCGAACAGGAGCAAAAGATTTTCGATGTAGGTCACATGGCCCGTAATTCATTAGGGCTGTTAAGTGTTCTTTAGTGCAATAACCCTTATGTTTTCTGAATCCATAGTTCGGATACTTTTCGTGATACTCGCACATAAGCTTATCTCTCGTGACCTTCGCAATAATGGAGGCCGCAGCGATTGAAAAACTTCTTTGGTCCCCTTTCTTAAGTGCAAGAAAAGAACCATTTAAACCGAGAGGCAAAAAACTGTCGATTAAACTATAATCAGGCTGCGGGTTTAAACTCAAAATAGCTTGCCCAAGAGCTTTTAGGTTTGCTTTATGAACGCCTAATTTATCTATCTCTTTTGGTTTTATGATGATGATACTTACAGCCACCGCGACTTCTTTAATCTTTTTAAAAAATACAATCCTTTCCTTGGGAGAAACCTGTTTGCTCTCTTTTAAGTTCGGGATACAAATATCTTTTGGCAGTATGACAGCCGCAGCTACTAGTGGCCCAGCCATACATCCTCTGCCTACCTCATCAGCACCGGCTATTAACGAAAAACCCTCTTTTTGTAACCGTTTTTCAAATTTGAAAAGATCATCTGTTTTTTCAGGCATATTTATTCTTATCCAAACTTTCGTAAATTAAAACCTTCTTCTCCTCAATGGCCACTCTTATATACTCACGATTGAAATAATTCGATATACATAAGAAACGTCCTTCTATAAAAAACTCAACAAACTATCACCGGCCACAGAGCCAGCAACTTTCCTCTCCTCGATGCAAGTAGTATCTTGCCCACTGCGGCCTTGTTTTAATCAAATTGTCAGACCGGTAAAAGGATTATTTTTAGACGCCTGCTTGCCGAATAAATCAGTAGTTTAGAACACTAATTAAAAAACCCAATCCAAAAGGATTGGGTTTTTTAATATCAATGACAAGAAAAAATATCTCAAATAAGAATGAAGATATGGCCCCGCCTAATTCATAAAATCCCGAGTTTTTATCCAACGTTTACTTGATGCCCCCAAAATTAAAATCTTTTTTCTTTTAATCGAGCGCGTTTGCCTACTCTGTCTCGCAGATAATATAATTTTGAACGACGAACGTGCCCCTTGCTCAAAGATTTGATTTTTACAATTTTCGGAGAGTGAATAGGAAAAGTTTTTTCTACGCCTATACCAAAAGAAATTTTTCTCACTGTGAAAGTTTCTCTCGGTCCACCATTCTGTTTGCGAATCACTATCCCTTTGAAAACCTGAGTTCTCTCTTTTCCGCCTTCAACAATTTTTACATAAACCTCAATGGTATCACCAACACGAATACTCGGCAGGTCGGTTCTCATTTGCTCTTTCTCTAAAGTTTCAATTGTATTCCGCATTTCTACCTCCTCTAAATCACAAAAAAGAATTATAACACAACCTTCATTTTTAGTGCCAATAAATTTAAGAACTTTCTTTTTCTGTTTTATTTAACAGTTTTTTTTCTTCTTTGGTTGAGACTATTTTTTCCAAAAGGTCCGGACGTCTTTTTGCAGTTCTTTCAAGAGATTTTTGTCGCCGCCACCTGGCAATTTCTGCATGATTGCCACTCAATAAAATCTCTGGGACTCTTAATCCCATAAAGTTGTTGGGACGTGTATATTGAGGATATTCCAAGAGTCCATTAGAAAAAGACTCTTCGTCAAGCGATGCCTCACTACCCAATACTCCTGGCAACAAACGAATAACAGAATCCATAAAAACCATTGCGGGAAACTCGCCACCAGAAACCACAAAATCACCTATCGAAACCTCATCGGTTATTAGATGTTCTCTTATGCGTTCATCTATTCCTTCATAACGCGGACAAAGCAAGATTAACCTTTTTTCTTTTGAAAATTCCAGAATTTTTTTTTGCTTTAAGGCCTCGCCTTGTGGTGTAAATAAAATAACTCGGCAAAATTTCTTTAATTCATTTAAGCTACATCCAGCAACTGCGGGAACGGCTTCAAAAAATGGCTCGGGCTTCATGACCATTCCGGGCCCACCGCCATATGGCGCATCATCAACCTGTTTGTGTTTATCATGTGTAAAATCACGAAGATTGTGAAGATTAACTTTCACAATCTTTTTTTTTAAAGCAATAGGAATAACTCCAGCGCTCAATGCGCCGTCAAACATTTCTGGAAAAATGGTGACTATATCAATTTGCAATTTCAGTCACTCCAATAGACCCTTTATTGGCTCTATCACCATCAATTTGTTTTTTAAATCAATCTTTTTGACAACATCTTTTATAGCTGGGATTAAACTCTCTTTCTTTCCCTCCCAATTAACAACATAAACATCGTTACTCCCGGTTCTCATTATTTCCGTAACGTAACCCACAAGCTCTTTACTTGAAGTTATGACCTTTAACCCAATTATCTCATGTTGCCAATATGCGTCCTTTGGAAGCGAGTGTGCTTTCTTGTTTGAAATTTGGAGCAACGACCCTTTAAGCTTCTCTGCATCTTTACGACTCTCTATGCCCCCGAATTTAATAATAATGTTTTTAGATGTATTCTTAACCCATTCGATTTTTAACTCATCGGTTTCGAGTAATGATGAGTGAACATATAGGGATAAGCCCATTTTGAAACGGGTTGGAAAATCCGTAAGGCTTAGAATTTTCACTTCGCCTTTTGTTCCGTGCACACCAATAACTTTGCCAACGGTTAAAAGGGTTGACGCCAATAGTTTCACCTAACTAAAAGTTTGTTTTATTAATCCAGTATCTCAACCATCGCTCTCTTGCCCTCTTTTGTTGCAGATGCTTTAATGATGGTTCTTAACGCTCCGGCAATTCGCCCTTCTTTCCCGATAACTTTACCAATATCATCGGAAGCAACCTGTAGCTGTAATATTACAGACTTCTCACCTTCTATCAGACTTACTTTTACTTCCTCAGGTTTGTCAACAAGAGCTCGAGCAAGAGTTTCCAATAATTCTTTCATTGCACTGCCTCCTACTTTGACTTATTGGCTTCAAATTCCTTACGAATTCCCGTAATATTCAAAAGTTTTTCAACCGTATTCGTAGGTTGTGCGCCTTGAGCAAGCCACTTTAGCACTTTTTCTTTATCCATATCTATAAAAGACGGCTCATTTCTCGGATTATATCGACCAACGATTTCAATAAATCTTCCATCTCTTGGCATCCTAGAATCAGTCGCTACAACTCTATAGAATGGCTTTTTTTTGCCACCCACCCTACTTAATCTCAGTTTAACTGACAACTCTTCACCTCCTTTTAAAAATTGAAAAACGGCGAGATTTTTCTACTAATTTTAGCACGTGAACCAAGATTACTAAATTGCTTCATCATTTTTTTTGTCTCAGAGAATTGTTTTAAAAGCCGGTTTACTTCACTGGTGGTCGTTCCGCTCCCTTTAGCGACTCGCAAACGCCTGTTCCCGTTCATTGTCTTTGGGTCTTTTCGCTCCTCTTGAGTCATTGATTTGATTATCGCTTCCACTCTTTTGATTCGTTCTTCATCAACCCCACTAAATGCATTTTTGCTTGATCCTGGGAGCTTAGGCAACATGCCTAAAACTTGGTCAAAAGAGCCCATGCTCTTTATCTGCTGCATCTGAGCTAAGAAATCATTTAAGGTAAACTCTTGTTTTTGGATTCTTTCCATTAGAGACGCGGCTTCTTCTTTATTGATAGTCGCTTCTGCTTTTTCAATTAATGTAAGAACGTCACCCATTCCTAAAATTCTGCTCGCCATTCGCTCAGGATAAAAAATTTGAAGACTATCGATTTTTTCGCTCAAGCTTACAAGTTTTATTGATTTACCGGTCACTGCTCTTATGGAAAGTGCCGCACCACCTCTAGCGTCACCGTCTAATTTCGTTAAAATTAGCCCATCAAAATCGAGTTTATCTCGAAAAGAGACCGCGATATTTACAGCATCCTGACCTGTCATGGCATCGACAACAAGTAATATCTGATGCGGTCGTACTGCCCTTTTTACGTTTTCCAATTCGTCCATCATTTCATCGTCAATGTGAAGTCTTCCCGCTGTATCAATTATTATGGTGTCACTGCCTTTGGCAATTCCTTGTTTTATACCAGAACGGACAATCTCTTCACACTTGTTGCTTTTTCTATCAGAATATACAGAAACACTTAATTCTTTACCTAAAGACTCCAGTTGATCGATGGCCGCCGGTCGATAAATATCAGCCGCTATAAGAAATGGTTTTTTACCCATGGTTTTTAAATAATTAGCTAACTTTGCAGCAGATGTAGTTTTTCCAGAACCCTGAAGTCCAACTAACATATATATGGTGGGTGACTTCGGGGCAAATGTAATCTTGCCAGGCGCTCCACCCATTAAATCTATTAGTTCCTCATTAACGATCTTGATGATTTGCTGAGCAGGCGTTAAGCTCTTCATGACTTCAACGCCAACGGCGCGCTCTTTAACTTTAGCAATAAAACTTTTAACGACTTTGAAATTTACGTCCGCTTCTAAAAGAGCAAGCTTGATCTCTCTTAAAACTTCCTCAACCTGTTTCTCGTTGAGTCGTCCATATGTTTTTAATTTAGAAAATATGTTCTGCAATTTTGTAGATAGACTTTCAAACATCTGTTCTCCTAAATATCAAAAAAATACTTGGCCACCAAATTTGAAATATTACAAAAGGATAAGGTGTCTGTCAAACAAAATTAATCACTCAAAAAGGGCTTCAACAAATACTTGAGGGTCAAAATTTTGTAAATCGTCTGGCTTCTCTCCCACCCCAACAAACCAAATTGGTATTTTAAGTTCTTCCTCTATGGCTATCACTATACCACCCTTAGCAGTACCATCCAACTTCGTTAAGATTATCGCATCAAGATTAAGAGCCTCGTTAAAAAGCTTAGCCTGTAAAATACCATTCTGTCCCGTTGTGGCATCCATAACCAGAACCGTTTTAACCAAACCCTTAGATAACTCGTTCTTTGCAACTCTTTTTATCTTTTTCAGTTCTTCCATCAAATTAACATTCGTATGTAATCTTCCGGCCGTATCAACCAAAATTATATCTGCTTTCCTTGTATTTGCCGCATTTATTGCATCGAATACAACGGCCGCTGGATCCCCACCCCTCTGATGCTTAATAACATCCACGCCTAATCGACTTCCCCATTCTTGCAACTGTTCAATTGCAGCCGCCCTAAATGTGTCAGCCGCAGCAAAAATCACTTTCTCTCCGGAATTAATAAATTTATGTGCCATCTTGGCAATGGTAGTAGTTTTTCCAACACCATTTACTCCAACAAAAAGCAAAAGATTTAAATAGCCGCCATCTACAAGATTGTCATTATTTATGGTTAAAAGTTTTACTATTTCTTTTTTAAACAACTCTTTTAGTTCTTCGGGGTCTTTTATGTTGAGTTTCTTCGCTAACCCCCGAAGCTCATTTGAGATTTTTGTAGTTGCACAAATTCCCACGTCGGCCTGGATTAATATCTCTTCCATGCTTTCCCAAAAATCCTCATCAAGCAAGCTACCCCTGAATAAACCGGTAAATTGCCCCAAGAAACCTTCCCTGCTTTTTTTTAAACCATCTTTTAATCTGTTAATCATTTATTTTGCCCTTTAATGAACTTTGTTTTTTCTTTCAGAGCCACTCATTTTTTGAGAAACAAGTTTTGAGATACCATCCGCCTGCATGGCAACGCCATAAAGACAATCTGCTATCTCCATGGTTCTTCTCTGATGAGTAATTATCAAAAACTGTGCTTCTCTCTTTTCTTTTTCTAAAAGAACGATGAAGCGTTGTAAGTTAGTATCATCCAATGCGGGCTCTACCTCATCAAGTACGTAAAATGGACTTGGTTTTGTATGATACATTGCAAATAAAAGTGTTAACGCAACAAGCGACTTTTCTCCTCCAGACAAAAGCGTTATTCTTTGAAGACGTTTACCAAGAGGATGTGCTTCGATTTCAACGCCCGTCGTAAGAAGGTTCTCTTCGTCAGTTAACAAGAGTCTGGCTTTCCCTCCAGAGAAAAGATACGAAAAAATGTTTTGGAAATTGACATTTACCTCATTAAAAGCTTCCAGGAACCTGCCTTTCATTTTTTGCTCAATTATCTTAATGACTCTCCCTAGCGCCTTCCTGCTCTTTTTTAAGTCTAAAATTTGATCTTTTAAGAATTCGTACCTCTCCTTCAATGTTCCACACTCTTTAACAGCAATTGGGTTTATCGTTCCCAGGTCCGCCAATTTTGCTCTAATTTTCTCTGCTTCTTCTTTGTGTTTATCCTTGTCTACATCTTTTGGATAAATCTTTAGGGCTTTTTCAAGTGGAACATCGTATTCACTTACAATCTTATCGGTTAACCCGGTGACCTTTAGTTTGAGTTGAGCACATTCAACCTCAATTTCTTTAATCCTATCTTGTGTATCATCAATTTCTTTATTTAAAGGAACCATCTCGGCTTGTGTTAATCTATATTTTTCACGCAATTTTCTGGTGTCAATTTTTTCATCGGTCGCCAGAGACTCCAATTTTTTATCCCATTTTTTTGCCTCCGCAAACAAGACAGTGAAAAGTTTGTGAAGGGGCTGAATTCTTTCTCTTAGTTTTTCCATTGCCTTAACCGTTTGATGTTCGGATTTTAAGGTGTGGTTAAATTCGTTGACATCCCTTATGGTAATGTCGCGTTGATTTTCAATAAATAGCAACTTTTCTAGTAACGATTCTTTCCCAACTTCAAGTTTTGCGTCTTCTCTAGCAAACTTATTTTCATCAATAAAATGCTTTTGTTTGTCGTTCTCCGCTATTTTAATGGAGTTTTCGATTGTAGCGATTTCTTTCTTCAAAAATTCGCTTTTTCTTTCTAGAGTCTCGATTTTTTTCTTATCAGAGCAAAGCTTTTTTTGGGCTTTCTCGTTTTGGCTTAAAAATTTCTTTTCTTCCCTCTCTTTTTTCACAGTTAAATCTTTTAAATACGATAAATCGCCAACAATGTTTTGCCTTTCACTCTTTATGGCTTGTACTTCTTGCTCAAATCCACTCTTTTTGTCAACAAATATTTTAAGATTCGACTTTAACTGCTCTATTTCTTTTTTTGTTTTCGCCAAATTATTTAATAAAATTTTTTCATCTTTTTTCAGTTTTGCTAGAATCCTCTTGCGTGAAAGCGGGTTTGCGGAAGAAAGATTTCCGCCTCGTATTATTCCATTTGGGAAAATAACTTCACCCGATAATGTAACAAATACTGAGTTCTTGGAGTTTTTGTTGGCCAAATCTAAAGCAGTGTCTAAATCATCGACAATAAATAGGTTTCCTAAAATAGCTTGAATTGCAGGTTCTACTTTTTTATCGCACTTTACAACATCCATCGCCGAGATTACTCCAAGTCTCTTGGTAGAAGTCATGGGCGCTCTCGTAAACCCTTTTAAGGGTATTATTGAAGTAGCCTCCTGATTAGATTGGTTTAAAGCGCAAATAACGTTTTTAGCCACGCTGACATCGCTTGCGATGATGCTATACATATTTTCGCTTAATACTGCTTCGATTGCGTTCTCGTAGCCCTCATCAATATCGAGTAAATCACCAACTATTCCATGTAAGCCCGACATACCTTTTTCAAAAATTAGCCAGACCACACTTTCCGGGTAACCGGTCGGATTTTTTTCAATCTCTTCTAAAGCAGAAATTTTTGTCTTTGTTCCGTAAAGACTTCCCTCAATTTTCCTAAGTTGGGATTCGAGATTATCTAAATCGTTCGAACGTTTCAAAATCTCGTTTTCGTTGTTGCAAAGATAATCATTTAACTTCATTAGCTTTGATTCAATAGAAGATTTTTCCTTCTCTTTTTTATTTAGATTTACCAACAAAATCTTTTTTTCATTTTTTAAAACTGTAATTTTTTCTACCGCAAATTTACTTTCTATCTCGGTTACATTAAATGAACTTAGCAAAAGGTTGGCTTCTTTCTCATCGATTTTCAGCTGGTCATTCTTCTTAGCAACAGCCCCCCTAAGCTCACTTAATTTTTTATCTATCTGTTGCATGTTTCTTTCTAATTTTTCATTATTTTTCCTTGCTTGGCCTACCTTGATTAAAATATCATCAACATCACTTTTAACTTTACTTATTTTGGAATTAATTTTATCTAATTCCTTAGATTTACTGCTTTTACGCTTTTCATCTTGGTAAATTTGCCTTCGAATATCGCTCAGCTTTTCTACAAGATGCTTCCCTTTCTCTTCTAGGAGCAGGAGTCCTGTATTAAATCTCTCAATAATCCCCTTCATCCTGCGCCGATACTCTCCAATATCGCCCACATAATCCCCTTTTTCTTCAAGGCTTAATTGGGTTTCATCCATCTCTTCTTTCTTGTTGGTTAATCTCTTACGTAACGCGACAAGTTCATTGTTCAAATGCTTATTCTCTTTCATCACATCGTCCCAACCACTTTGAAGTTTTTTAAGTTCGGCCACGGCCAGAGCTATTTCTAAGTTTTTTAACTGATGTGATAGTTTTAAAGATTTTTCAGCTTGAGAAGCTTGCTTTTTAAGAGGCCGAAGCTGCCGCTCTACCTCTCGGAGTACATCCTGAATCCTCAAAAGATTTTGATCCATCGCTTGAAGCTTCCGCAGAGCTCTCTCTTTTCGTTTCCTGTGTTTTAAAACACCCGCAACTTCTTCGATTAGAACCCTTTTCTCCTCGGGCTTACTACTTAATATTTCTTCAATTCTTCCTTGACTTACAATGCTGTGCGTCTGTCTTCCAAGTCCTGAATCAGACAATAGATCTTGAACATCGAGAAGTCTACAAGAAGAACCATTAATAAAATAATCACTCTCGCCTGACCTTGACATCCGACGTGTTATTATTACTTCAGAAAACTCAATTGGTAGACATCCATCTGTGTTATCGAGAGATAATGAAACTTCGGCAATACCGAGTGGCGACCGTGTTGAGCTACCAGTAAAGATCACATCCTCCATTGCAGAGCCACGTAGAGACCGTGGGCTTTGTTCACCAAGAACCCATAAAATGGCATCGGTTATATTGCTTTTTCCACTACCGTTTGGTCCAACAATAACAGTAATTCCGGGCTCATATTTTAATGTCGTTTTATCAGCAAAGGATTTAAAACCCCTAATAGAAAGCGATTTAAGATACAAATGTATTCCTCCTTTAAATCTTAAACTATTTTAACATAGTTAGAACTTACAGAAATTGAATGATGACGAAATTTGACCGTCAAAGTCCCTGTCCCAACCTTTTAAAGTCACTCAGACTTGGCAATTCAAGGAGTCGAATAAATTTTTGATACCTATT
Source organism: Actinomycetes bacterium (assembly GCA_030614255.1). Classification (GTDB taxonomy): domain Bacteria; phylum Actinomycetota; class Aquicultoria; order UBA3085; family Oleimmundimicrobiaceae; genus JAUSCH01. The sequence continues at coordinate 24,570 of JAUWKI010000001.1, read as the reverse complement.
ATAAAAATAGCACCACCATCTCGGTGATACCCTTTAGTGTTAACTATACTCTACTGGTAGCTTCCGCTCCTCATGTATTAGCCATGTAACTTTTGAAGCTTTAAAAGGGCCTTCTTTGCCGCTTCCTGTTCAGCCCTTTTTTTACTCTTACCTTTACCTTTGCCCCAAACATTCCCCCCGACGCTAACTTCAGCAAAGAAGGCCCTTTTGTGCACAGGACCCTCTTCTCGGGTTATTCTATACAAAGGTAGTACTTTTAACTTCTTCATTGTATATTCTTGCAGATTAGTTTTTAAATCCAAGTATTTCTCTTTTGAGGCTTGTTTCGCAATTTCCTCTTGAAAAATCCCTAGAATAAATTCTTTGGTTCTTTTGATACCTTGGTCCAGATAAACAGCGCCTAAAATTGCTTCCAAGCAGTCACCCAAAATTGATGTCTGCCTTCTACCACCTGCAATCTCAGCCCCTCTCCCCATAAGAATACATTCTCCGAAGCCTATATTGCCCGCCAATTTAGCCAATACATCTGAATTTACAATGTTGGCTCTAAGCATGGCCAAATCACCTTCTTCGAGTTCAGGATAGTGATTAAATAGAAAGTCGGTAACGACAAATTCTAGAACAGCATCGCCTAAAAATTCCAATCTTTCGTTCACATCAACTTTGTCACTCGCTTCTGCAGCGAAAGATCTGTGGGTTAAGGCTACTTTTATCAGTTCTTTATCAACGAAGACAATGTTTAAACACTCTTCGGCTCTATTCACATTGTCTTTATTTAACATATCATCACCGCTGGTCAAAGAGTATTTTTTTGGCCCTTTCAATCTCGTGCTTTAAAACTAAAACCTCAATGGCTCCCAATCCATCAACGGTTATACCAAAAATCTCAGCACCACTTTTTAGGATTACTGAGATATCTTCGGACTCAAGTTTTGATTTCACGATTGAAGCTTCTATTCTCCCATGGGCCGTATAAACTTTAACTAAGTTATTTTCAGGATTTCTCAAAGCGACCTTTACGTAACCGCTTTTATTATGATACTAGCGTTATGACCACCAAAACCCAAAGAGTTTGACATAGCAACCAAAACCGTCTTTTTAATGGCTTGATTAGGTGCGTAATTTAAATCACATTTTGGATCAGGGTATTCGTAGTTTATCGTTGGGGGAATAATGTTTTTTTCAACTGAGAGAGCACAAACAATCATTTCTATACCCCCGGCTGCTCCTAGAGCATGACCGGTCATAGACTTAGTTGAACTGACCACTAAATTATAAGCATGCTTCCCAAAAACATTCTTGATGGCCAATGTTTCAAATTCATCATTATAAAGAGTCGATGTACCATGCGCATTTATATAATCTACCTGTTCATAATCTAAACCGGACTCATCGATAGCTTTTTGCATGGTACGAGCAGCTCCTTCACCACCTGGAGCCGGTGCCGTAATATGGTATGCGTCTCCGGTCGCACCATAACCGACCACCTCGGCATAGATATGAGCTCCTCTGTTTATAGCGTTTTCAAGTGTCTCTAAAATTATTATTCCTGCACCCTCGGCAATAACAAACCCATCTCGTTTCGCATCGAAAGGCCTGCTTGCCCTGGTTGGTTCGTTATTTCTTGTTGAAAGTGCGCGGGCTGCACAAAATCCCGCGACACCTAGTGGTGTTACGGGTGCCTCGGTTCCACCCGTTATGCAAATATCGGCAGAACCTCGTTTTACAGCCTCAAAAGCCTCTCCAATCGCATGGGTAGCAGACGCACAAGCAGTCACTGTGCAAAAATTTGGACCCTTCGCCCCAAAGGCGATTGAGATGTTTCCGGCGGCAATATCGGGTATCATCATTGGCACAAGAAATGGACTGATCTTTTTAGGGCCTTTTTGTAATAAAATTTTATGTTGTTCTTCCAGTGTTTTCAGACCACCTATGCCTGAACCCACAATAACCCCGATTTCATTAGCAATCGAATCCGTTATTTTTAAATCCGCGTCTTCGAGAGCTAATTCGGTGGCAGCCAGCGCTAATTGACAAAATCTATCCATTCTACGTACTTCTTTTGCATCAAGATAGTCAACTGGGTCAAAGTCTTTAATTTCACCTGCTATACGAGAGTTATATCCGTCCGAATCAAAAGAAGTTATCTTTCCTATTCCTGACTTCCCTTCGGTCAGTAATTTCCAAAAAGTCGTTTTTCCTGTTCCAATTGGCGTAACAGGTCCAAGACCAGTTATTACGACTCTTCTTTGCACCCTTTTCTCCCTCCGGCCACACTTTCTTTAAACTCTTCAACAAGATTGGCAATAATTTTTTTAACCGGTAGAATATCCTTTATTTCCCCTACGCGTTCACCGCAAAAAACGAGACCTTTTTCCATATTACCCATCTGAGCATTTTCGAGCGCCTCTATGATGCAGTAATTTCTTTTACAATATTTCAAACAGGTTACACACTTTTTTATATCACTAAAGGCCGGTATTTTATTTGCAAAAAGATCTTTAACAAATTTTGTTTTTAACGCTCTTCCAGGCATCCCAACAGGGCTTTTGATGAGAACAACATCTTCGGCTTTCGAGCTCACATATGCTTCCTTCCAAGCGGGCGCCGCACTGCTCTCCTCACTGGCTGCAAAACGGGTGCCCATCTGAACACCTCCAGCTCCCATAGAAAGGACCTTAGCAATATCCGAACCCTTAAGAATTCCTCCGGCTGCTATTACCGGTATCCTCACACTCTTAATTATCCCGGGTAATATCGATAAAAGGGGTTTATCTGTGCCTAGATGACCACCTGCCTCTTTCCCCTCGACTATAACAGCCGATACTCCAAATCTTTCCGCAAGACGGGCTACTCTTTCTGACGAAACAATGGGAACAATTGGAACATCATTTTCTTTCCCCATAGCAAAAATATCTCGAGAAAAACCTGCGCCAGCGACAATTAAATCAATTTTCTCGCGCATGGCTACTGTAATCAAGTCTTTAAATTCACGAATCGCGACCATTATATTTATTCCTATTATCCCATTGGACAACTTTTTCGCTTCTTTAATTTGTTCAGCAAGTTCCGGGGGGTGAATTCCTGAAGCCGCAATTAATCCAATTCCCCCTTCGTTGGCCACGGCTGCCGCCAAAGGTGCAAGAGAAATCCTCACACCCATTCCACCCTGTACAATGGGAATTTTAGCCCTAAATTTACCTATTTTTAATTCTGGTAATTCCATTTTAAGCTCCATTATGAGTTGTTTTCTATGTATTCAACTGCTTTGTCAACGGTTGCTATTTTTTCTGCATCTTCGTCGGATATTTCTAAACCAAACTCTTCTTCCAAAGCCATTACCAGCTCAATAATGTCCAGCGAATCCGCTCCCAGATCATCAGTAAATGATGTTTCATTTTTAACAGCAGATTCATCGACTCCCAACTGCTCAACAATAATTCCCTTAACTTTGTCAAAAACTTCCTGCGACATGTAAATCTCCTCCCTTTAGTTTGATAATATAAGTTACATTACCATTCCACCGTCTATATTTACAACCTGCCCAGTAATATATTTAGCATCTTCTGATGCAAGAAATGCTACCAGGTTAGCCACATCCCTCGACGTGCCGAATTCAGCAAGCGGAATGTTGTCTATCACCTTAGCCCTTATCTCGTCCGGTAACTTTTTAGTCATTTCGGTTTGAATAAATCCCGGCGCAACAGCATTGACTCTAATTCCGCGAGACGCAAGCTCTTTTGCCACAGTTTTTGTTAGGCCAATTACCCCGGCTTTTGAAGCAGAGTAATTTGATTGTCCTGCGTTGCCTATAACCCCTACAACAGACGCCAGATTAATCATTACACCCTCTCGCCTTTTCATCATGTGACGCGAAACTGCTTTCATGCAGTTAAATGTTCCTTTTAAGTTAACATTTAGCACAGCATCCCATTCATCTTCTTTCATTCTAATTAAAAGATTATCGCGAGTTATCCCCGCATTGTTAACCAAAATATCTATCTTGCCCATCTCTTCAATAGCCTGCTCGATTAGAGAAGATGCTTCGTCAAAAACCGCGACATTGGCCTTGACAAAAATTGCCTTTCCGCCAAATTCATTTATCTCGGTAATTAGCAATTCTGCTTGATCCTCGTTTCCGATATCGTTTATAACAATATCAGCTCCCAACTCAGCAAACTTCAAACATATCTCTTTCCCAATTCCCCTTGTGCTGCCCGTAACAAGAACAACTTTGTCCTTAAATATCATTCAAAACCTCCTTCTATTTCAAAAATGGTTTTTTCTAAAGTATCGACATCGCTTACATCAAATAAAATTGCTTGAGTAATTCTGCCAACTAGACCCGTTAAAATTTTTTTTGGACCCACTTCTATAAATTTATTAATTTCAAGCGATTGAATTTTTTTAATTGATTGCTCCCAACGGACTGACCCGGTAATTTGATGTCTTAAAGCCATCTTTAAATCCATTGGATTAATTGAACATCTCGCCGTGTAATTTGAAATTATGCCACATTCAGGCTTAGAAAAAGGCGTCTCATTTAAGACTTTAGAGAATTCACGCTCTGCTTCATCCATTAATTTAGAGTGGAATCCACCGCTTACCGGGAGTTCAATTACCCTTTTTGCTCCACTCTGTCTTAAGAGACAACCAGCCTCTTCGATAAGCGAACTTTCTCCCGATATTACAAGTTGTCCCGGACAATTATAGTTCGCTATATTAATTACTCCTCTTTTTTTTAATGACTCAACTATTTTTTCAACAATTTTCGAATCTAATCCAATAATCGCAGCCATTTTGCCTAGCTTTCTCGAGGCCGCTTTCTCCATAAATTGAGCTCTTTTCGCAACCAGACACAACCCGGTTTCAAAATCAAAGACACCGGCCGCGACAAGCGCATTATACTCTCCCAAACTGTGTCCGGCTACTATATCCGGCTCTATTCCATTTAGTTTTAATGCGACATAACAAACATGATTAACTGTAAAAATCGCAGGTTGGGTATTGATGGTTTTGCCGAGCTCACTCTCAGGGCCCTCAAAACAAATATTTGATATCTTCTTTTTCAAGACTTCGTCGGCTTGCTTAAAGATATCGGCCAATTCACTGATGGACTCTTTTAAATCCTTTCCCATCCCTATATATTGAGAACCTTGCCCTGGAAAGATAAAAGCAATTTTTTTACTCAATCATCAACCTCCATTAATCTCTTTCAATTTGGTTGTGATGACCGGAATTATTTCAAACAAGTCCCCAACTATACCATAGTTGGCAACATCAAAAATCGGAGCGTCCGGATCCTTATTTATGGCGACAATATAATCAGAAGTTTGCATCCCGGCAAGGTGTTGAACGGCTCCGGAAATCCCACAAGCAATATATAGTTTTGGACAGACGGTCTTGCCGGTTTGTCCAACCTGGTGAGCATAGGATATCCATTCGGCATCAACCGCCGCCCTTGAAGCACCTACGGCTGCTCCTAAAATTGAGGCCATCTCGTGAATAAGTTTAAAATTGTCAGCTTTGCCTAATCCTCTTCCGCCCGCGACAATAATTTCCGCTTCTTCCAAATTTACTTTATCGCTCAGCTCTTCAATAAAGCCCAACAATTTTACTCTTGAAGAAATGGGATTCAATATCGTCTCCTCGATTATTTCACCACTTCTCGTATCGTCTCTTTGGGCACGTTTCATCACTTTGGGTCTGACTGTGGCCATTTGCGGCCTCTTGTTTGGACAGATTATGGTAGCCATGATATTTCCACCAAATGCCGGGCGAGTTTGTAATAAAAATTTGTTTTCCTTGTCGATAGCAAGACCTGTGCAATCAGCAGTAAGTCCCGTCTCCAAAGTTGCCGCGACCCTGGGAATCAATGAACGTCCAAAAGAAGTCGCCCCAGCCAAAAAAATTTCTGGTTTATGCTCGCGAATTAGTTGGACAAGAACATCTGCATGGGTCTCATCGAGACGATCTTTCAGGATTGGACTATCAACAATGTAAACCTTATCTGCTCCATAGAATATAAGCTCTTTGCCTAAGCCGTTAATTTTTTCTCCAAGCAAGATGGCAGAGAGTTTAACTCCTAATTCATCGGCCAATCTTCTCCCTTCACCGAGAAGTTCAGAAGCTACCCCTGCTAATTTGCCTTGCTTTTGCTCAGCAAAAACCCAGACGCCCTCATAATCACCCTCGTCGAAAGCAGTTTTCTTTTTCTTTGAGATAGAAATGGCTTCATATTTACAAGCTGAGACACACGCGCCACATAAAGTGCAGTTGTTGTTTATATATGCTTTCTTTTCAACAACATCAATCGCACTATATATGCAAGCTTTTACGCAGAGCTTACAACCCGTGCATTTACTTAAATCAATTTTAATGCTCAAAAACTCCTCCTGGTAAGTAAGATTCTAGCTCAAAAACTACTTAGATAACCTTTCCTTTTTTTAGCTTCAAAATAAGCTTTTCGGCAATTTCCGTTGGTTCTCCCTCTAAAATCTCGCCCTCTTTGGAAACCTCCGGAGCAAAAATTCGAACAACTTGGGTTGGAGAGCCGGAAAGACCAATTTTCTCACCTTCTGCTCCAATATCGCTTGCATCCCAGATCGGTATCTCTATTTTTTTTGCCTTCATTATCCCCCGAAGAGATGGCACCCTGGGTTCATTTATCTCCTTTATGACCGTCATTAACAAAGGTGTTTCCGTTTCGATTACCTCATAACCATCTTCTACCATTCGCTTAAGTTTGATTTGACCATTTTCTATGTCTTCAATTTTGCTCACGTACGTAACAACCGGTATTCCTAATTTCTGAGCAATTTCGGGTCCCACTTGTGCCGTGTCTCCATCCATCGTCTGTTTCCCACAAATTATGAGATCGAACTGCCCTACTTTTTCGATACCTTTCGATAGGGTATAAGAAGTTGCAAGGGTATCAGCACCAGCAAAAGCTTTATCCGATAGTAAATAAACATCGTCTGCGCCCATCGCAATCGCCTCTCTTAATACTTCCGCAGCTTGAGGGGGACCCATGGTCAGCACAGTAACGTTTCCACCAATTTTCTCCTTTAATCTAATCGCTTCCTCCAACGCATATATATCGAACGGGTTGATTATGCTCTCTACCCCTTCTCTTACTAACGTGTTGGTTTCCGGGTCTATTTTTACCTTGGTTGTATCAGGAACTTGTTTTATGCAAACAATAATATTCAAAATCGTCCTCCAAATATCTATTTTTTGCCCATATTCTCCTTGATTAACTGAAGAGCAATCACATTTCTCTGAACCTGATTCGTCCCCTCGTAAATTTGAATAATCTTTGCATCCCTCATCATTTTCTCGACTGGATACTCACGCATATAGCCACAACCACCCATCACCTGAACAGCGTTGATAGTAACTTCCATCGCCATATCAGAGGCAAAGGTTTTAGCCATTGCGGATTCTTTCGAAAAATTCTTAGCTCCACCATCAATCATCTTTGCAGTCGCGTAAACTAGTGCACGAGCGGCTTCAATCTGAATGGCCATATCTGCAAGCATGTGCTGTATTATTTGAAACGAAGATATCGGTTGGTCAAACTGTATCCTCTGACACGAATAATCCAGAGCTGCATCGAAAGCTCCTTGAGCAACCCCAACACCTTGAGCCCCAATTCCCGGACGAGTCATATCCAAAGTTCTCATGGCAACTATAAAGCCCATCCCTTCTTTTCCTAAAATGTTTTCCTTGGGTATTCGACAATTTTCGAAAATCAGCTCTCTTGTTGTGGAGCATCGTATACCAAGCTTTTTCTCTTTTTTCCCGAACGAGAAACCCGGCGTTCCTTTTTCAACAATAAAAGCAGTGGCTCCCCGACTTCCTTTGTCCTTATTTGTCATGGCAATTATTGTGTAGATTTCTGCTTCGCCGCCATTTGTTATCCATTGTTTGGTTCCGTTGAGGATGTAAAAATCTCCATCTTTTTCGGCTCTTGTCTGAATTGCAGAAGCATCACTCCCCGCATTGGCTTCCGTTAGACCAAAGGCCCCGAGCTTCTTACCGGAAGCTATGTCAGGTAGATACTTTTTCTTCTGCTCTTCTGAACCGAATAAAAGGATAGGATATGCCCCGAGGGCACTTGCGGCATAACTTACCGACACGCCACAACACGCTCTACTCAGCTCTTCAACCACGAGTATCGTTTCAAAACAGCCGAAATCGACACCTCCATATTCCTCCGGTATATAAAGACCAAGTAAATCCGCCTGAGCCAAATCTTTCATAATAGCCCAAGGAAATTCTTCTTCTTCGTCCAGTCTAGCCCTTACGGGAATTACTTTTTCATTAGCTATTTTTTTTGCTAGATCCTTTATCATTTGTTGTTCTTCTGTTAGAAAATAGTCCACACTGGCCACCCCTTTGCCATCATCTGTTTTTTTTGTTTCCGCCCCATTTAATCACATTGGCTCCCCAGGTTAATCCTGCGCCAAAGCCAACCAGAAGCAAGATGTCTCCCTCATGTATCTTGTTTGCCCTCTGAAGCTCATCCAGAGCAATTGCTATAGAAGCTGTTGACGTGTTTCCGTACTTGTCAATATTTTTGATGAGCTTATTGAAATCAACCCCAAGCTTCTTAGCAGCTGTTTCTAAAATCCTAATGTTTGCTTGATGAGGAATTATATATTTTACATCCGCTAACGTTAAATTCGCCCTTTTTAGTACGGCCTTTGTGGCCTGAGGTAAAGCTCTACTAGCAAATTTAAAAACTTCCCCGCCACTCATTTGAATACAATGGAGCTTTTTTTCAAATGACTCTTCTGTCGCAGGCATTCCTGATCCACCCGCCGGAATTCTCAAGAGCTCAGCCCCTGCTCCGGTTGCCGCCAAATAATTTGACAGAATACCATATCCATCCTCAACTTCGCCCAGCACTACCGCTCCAGCGCCATCACCAAATAATACACATGTTGCACGATCGGTCCAGTCTAGATGCCTCGAAAGAGCGTCAGCTCCAATAACCAGAACTTTTTTATACATACCTGTTTCTATAAATTGAGCCCCGGTGGTAATTGCATATATCAAGCCTGTGCAGCCAGCAAGCATATCGAAAGCTGGGATAGTTTTTGCCCCCAACTTTTTTTGAACGAGACACGATGTTGAAGGCATCACCATCTCAGGCGAGCAAGTTGCCAAAATTATCAAATCAATATCCTTGATCTCAAGACCAGCATTTAAGAGAGCTTTTTTAGCCGCTTCAACAGCTATATCAGAAATATTGACATCGTCATCTACGATTCTTCGTTCTGAAATACCGGTGCGAGTTCGAATCCATTCGTTACTCGTATCTACCATCTTTTCTAAATCGAAATTGGTAAGTATTTTATGAGGTAAATAAGAACCTACTCCAACTATTCCGACAGACACTTTTCCTTCTAAAATATTTCCTCCTAAATACCCTTTTTTATTTCAGAAACAATATCTTCCAAAACAGCTTGTTCGGCAGCTATAATTGCGTTTTTAACCGCTTTTGCATTAGATTTTCCATGCCCGACAATACAGACCCCATCGATACCTAAGAGGCAGGCCCCACCATACTTCTCGTGGTCCAATTTGCTTTTTAATGTCTGGAGAGAGGGTACAAGTAATAACCCACCAATTCTACCAAAAAAAGATGATTTAGCCGCCATTTTTATTTCAGAAAAAAGCACAGAGGCAAAACCCTCCATCAATTTCAGCGCCACATTTCCAGCAAATCCATCGCATACAATTACATCGGCTCTTCCTTCAGGAATATCATTTCCTTCAACGTTCCCTATAAATCCTTCAGCGGATCGCAAAAGATCATAGGATTTTCGAAGAAATTCGTTTCCTTTTTCGCATTCCCTTCCAACATTCAATAAGCCAATTGTGGGCTCATCAACTCCGACAACTTTTGACGCATAAATCTTCCCCATCACCGCAAACTGAAATATGTTCTCTGGTTTGCATTCAGTGTTTGCCCCTACGTCTAAAAGAACAACCGGTCTGTTTGAGGTTGGAATAACAACGGCGATTGCAGGTCTAGCAATACCCTCAATCCTTCCAATTTTTAAAAAGGCGGCGCTCATTGCTGCACCTGTGTTGCCAACTGACACCATGGCATTAGCTTCATTTTGTTTTACAAGTTGGGCAGCGATCGAAATTGACGAATTGGGTTTGGATTTTACGGCTCGGGCAGCATGTTCTCCCATCTCTATTACGTCTGGAGCATGCACAATATGTATATTTTTGCAGGGGCTTAATTTACTTAATTCACTTTTTATTTGACCCTCTAAACCAACTAATAATATATTGATTCCCATCTCTTGAGCTGCAAGATGGGAACCCTTCACTATTTCTATGGGGGCAAAATCTCCTCCCATAGCATCAACTGCAATAGTAATTGGAGAGCAAGCCACCTATCTACTTAACCTCCAAAACTTGTTTGCCATCATAATAACCACACTCTGGACAAACATAATGCGGTAACTTGGGCTGATGACATTGAGGACACTCAGTTGTCATAACCAATTTAACTTTTTTATGATTAGCTCGTCTAGAATCACGCTTTGCCCTAGACTTTCTTCTCTTTGGAACAGCCAATTAAAAAACCTCCTCCTTAACTCCTCTTTTTTTCGAATTCTTCTTTAAGCTTCTTTAGTTTTAATAACCTTACATCAATCTTTTCATCCAGACAATTACATTGAGCTAAATTCAAATTTTGCCCACATTTAGAGCAAAGCCCTTTGCAACCCTTTTTGCAAATTAACTTCATTGGCAACTCAAGTAAAAAAGCTTGTTCAACAGCGACTCGTAAATCAATTTTATTATCTATAATTTTAAAAGTTTCCTCGGCGTCAAGCTCGCCCTCCACGGGCAGAAAAACCTCATCGATTTCTGTCTTTACCTCAGCTTCGAATCCTGACAAACAGCGGTTGCACACAAGTCTCAACCGTCCTTTGATATTTCCCTTAACTAACAGTTCTAAGCCAACATTTTCAATAAAAAAATCAAAACTTACCGGACTAATAAAATCCAATTTATTCTTAGTACAAAATGGTTTAAATTCACAATCAAATTTAAACTCTTTTTTGGTGCTCGTAACTTTTAAAATATCAGATACATCAATAATTAAAGGGCTCATATCCATTCTCAAATTTAACTTAGTTATTTTAACATAATCATACTCATCCATAAAAAAAGTTCTTGTAAATTTACAAGAACTTTTCAATTCCAAATCATAGCCACAAAATTTAGGATTTAGGCTGAATTTTACCCTGTAATCTATCTCTTCCCCTCTGAACTGCAGCAAGAAGTTTGCCTAAGTTAACTTCAAGGTTAGCAAGCATCTCATCGGCATAGTCCTCCGCCCCTAAGCGAATCTCTCTTTCCTTCTCTTTCGCGTCAAAAAGAATTTTGTCGGCCTGCGACTCAGCCATTTTTACTATTTCTTGTTCTGAAGCGATTTGTTCGGCATTTTTACGAGCTTCTTCAATTGTAGCGCTCGCTTCCTTTTCGGCCTCAGCCAACATCTCTTGTCTCTCTTTGACAATCCACCTTGCTTGTTTCAGCTCGTCTGGAATAGAAGCACGCATCTCATCTATAGTTTCAAATATTTTCTGTTCGTTTATCATTACTGAATTACTCAAAGGGACTCTCCGTGCAGTAGCAATAACGTCTTCTATTTTGTCAATCAAATTCATTATATCCATTCAAAATCCTCCCTTTTTAGAGCTCAAAAACTTTTCTCAATCCTTTTTCGACTTCTGGTGTAACAAGTCCTTCTATACGTCCACCAAACTTTGCAATTTCTTTAACTGCGCTTGAACTTAGATAAGCATACTGCGAACTCGCCATCATAAATATCGTCTCAATACTTGGGTCTAATTTACGATTAAATTGAGCCATTTGGAATTCATGCTCGAAATCAGAAACCGCTCTTAGCCCTTTTATTATTGCACAAGCCCCATGCTTGTGTGCAAAATCAATCAAAAGCGTATTGAACGATTCAACTTCAACATTATTTAAACATAAATTTTCTTTTATGGCTGATTCGATAAAATTAACTCTCTTATTTAAAGAAAAGAGAGGAGTTTTCCCGGTTTTCTCAAAAACACCAACCACAACTTTTCCGAAAAGGCGAGCTCCTCTTTCAATGACATCAAGATGCCCGCTCGTTACTGGATCAAAACTACCTGGGCAAACAGCAATCTTCATTTTGCTCCTTTCGAGTTAATCCATAAAAACTTAAGGATATATCTCCGTACTTACGAGTAAATTTAAAATTTAACTTTTCTTTCAAACTAACAGGAGCTCTTTTTGAGGAGTGCTCCAAAATAATTAATCCATCATCACTTATAACGTTGTTCGAAACAAGCTCTTTAAATATGGAGTTTAGCATAATGGAATCAATTTTATAAGGAGGATCTAAAAAAATTAGGTCAAATTGCTCACTCTGATTAACAAAGTCTTTCAAAAAAATTTGCGTGGTCATCTTCAATGTCGTCGCTCTTTTGGATAGAGAGGTCTTACTAAGATTTTTACGAATTGTATCGACTGCTTTGGCACTACTGTCTACAAACACAGTTCTTTTTGCCCCTCTGCTCAAAGCTTCAATTCCCAATGCTCCCGAACCAGCATATAAATCAAGGACTCTCGCTTCCAAAACCCTGTTTGAAATTATGTTAAAAAGTGCCTCTTTCACCCTATCAGATGTAGGCCTTGTACTTAGTCCTATCGGCGATATTAATTTTTGACCTTTAGCAGTACCTGTGATTACACGCATTTTTAAAATTCAGCCACCAAAAATTTAATGTGATGAGATTCAGTTTTGAAACAACCAATCTAGATTTTTCGAAAATCGTTGCTTTACCACCCTCATCAACGGTTTATCAATAGACAAACTGAGCTCTGGATCAGCTTCTATAATAGCAAAAGCTTCCTTTCGAGCCATAAGAAGAACATCAATATCTCTCGTCAATTTGGCAAGTTTGAGGTCGGGAAGACCGGACTGACGTGTGCCAAAAAGCTGACCTTCCCCCCTGATTTCCAAATCCGCTTCTGCCAGTTTAAAACCATCCTTTATCTCTTTTATTGCCTTCATTCTAGCTTTGGACTCTTCCGTAGCAAGATCAGCAAATAATATACAGTAAGACTTGTGTTCTCCCCGACCTATTCTACCTCTTAATTGGTGAAGCTGTGAGAGACCAAATCTATCCGCGTTTTCAATCAACATAACTGAAGCATTAGGTATATCAATACCAACCTCAACTACCGTGGTTGAGATAAGTATATCAACCTTATTCTCACGAAACTCTCTCATAATTTGATCTTTGTCTTTAGATTTAAGCTTCCCGTGAATCACCCCGACCCTAAGGTCGGGAAATACCTCTTTTCTCAGGTAAATAACCTCATCCTTAACCGCTTTGGCCTCAAGTTTATCCGACTCTTCAATTAGAGGACAAATTATATACGCCTGCCTACCCTTCTTGACCTCACTCCGTATCTTTTCGTATGCTCTTTTTCGATGCCGATTGTTGCACACATAAGTTTCAACATATTCAGAGAGATCTCTTCCACCGGGTCGCTCTTTTATAATTGATATATCGAGATCACCATATAAGGTAAGCGATAGAGTTCTTGGAATTGGTGTTGCAGTCATTATTAAAACGTCGGGATAAACTCCTTTTTCTTTTAATTTCATCCTCTGCTCAACCCCGAAGCGATGCTGCTCGTCTACAACAACCAACCCCAGGTTGTTAAATTCAACTCCCTCTTGAATCAAGGCATGTGTGCCGATAATAATATCTGTGTCCCCATTGCATATTCCCTCTTGTAATTCCTCTCTCTTTTTAGCGGGAATACTCCCGGTTAAACTCACGGATTTAACCCCAAGCTTATCTAATATCTCTTTCATTTTGAGAAAATGTTGATTGGCAAGCACTTCTGTTGGCGCCATAATCGCCCCTTGATAACCACAAGAAACCGTCGTGAGTAAAGCGGCTAAAGCAACTACCGTTTTGCCTGAACCAACCTCACCTTGCAGCAGACGACTCATCGGACGCGAATTTGCCATATCCTCATATATCTCTTTAATGACGTTGTTTTGATCAGTCGTTAATTTAAAAGGTAACAACTTGAAAAACTGGTCCAGCTTGTTTTCTTTAACAACATGCTTGATTCCAACCATACTCTCTTCAAATCTCTTCTTTTTTAGAGCAAGCCCGAGTTGCATCAAGAAAAGTTCGTCAAAAAGAAGTCTGTTTTTTGCTTTTTTCAAGTTGGATTTAGACAAGGGAAAGTGTATTTCTTGCAAGCTAAATAAAAGATTCGGAAGACCTAGTTTTCTCCTGGTTTCAACAGGCATGTAATCGAGTATGTCAATAAATTCAGCAAGCACATTCCTAATCACCCTTCTTATTAACGCAGGCGAAAGATCTTGTGTGGCTGGGTATATCGGGATAATGCGGCCGGTATTAACTGATTTAAAATTGTCATCTTCAACCACATCAAAGAGTGGGTTTTGGATTTGCATTAACCCAAATCTGTAAATAATCTTACCGCTATAAGCAACCCTTGTTCCTTCTTTTAATCTCTTAGCGATGTAACTCTGATTAAACCATGTTCCGTAGACATAACCCGTACCATCAAAAATTCCGATACTCAGGACTCGAATTCCACTTCGACCCATGCGTTTTTTAATATCTTTAACGGTACCAACTACGGTAACTTCCTCCCCGACCTTAACCTCCGATATTTTTCTAATCTCGGCGAAATCAAGGTATCTATGTGGAAAATGACATAGAAGATCTCTTAAGGTTTCGATACCCAGTCGCCTAAAGCGTCTGCCAATCGTGGTTCCTACATGTTTCGCAGATTCTATTGGCTCGTCGAGTAAGGCAATTTTCTCAATTGAGTCAAATTTTGAAGAATTCTCGAAGGATAGAACCATATCCTTTAAAGTATTCGCTTGATTGAGCGTCGAACAAGATTTAAAGCCAGGCAATGCGCAATCTATGCTTTGAAGGTATTGGGTGAATCCCCCAATTACCGAGGTGTTGTTTATACCAAATTTTTCCTCAAGCTCTACTAACCTATTTAAAAACTTTTCAGCCATAAAATTATTCCTGATAATAAACTAATGCGACAGCCCCGGGGCCGACATGTGTTCCGATAACAGCACCAACCTCGCCCTCGATTGTTTGGCTTGATTTAAACCCTTCTTTCAAGAGGAGTTCCTTTAAATACGTTAGATTGTCAGGAGCATCAGCATGCGCAACAACTAAACAATAAGGTTTATCTTGGTCTATGCTTTCTTTTGCGGTAGAAACAACTTCCTGTATGGCCTTTCTGGTTCCTTTTACTTTCTTGTAAGGGGCCACCAAGCCATCTTCCAGCGTAAGAATCGGCTTAACCTTTAGTAAGCCGCCAACTAACGCTTGTGCTTTTCCAACGCGCCCGCCTAAATGAAGATACTTTAAAGTATCGACAACAAATAAAAATTTTGCTTTATCCCGTGCTTTATTGACAATTTGGACTATTTCCTCGGCGGTTTTTCCATCATCGCGCGCCCTAACAGCTAAATCAACTAAGATACCGGTCAATACAGACCCCGATTTTCCATCAATTATCTCAACGGGGATATCAATATGTTCACTTGCAATTTGGGCCGACTGAATCGTGCCGCTCAACTTCGAGGAGATATGAATTGAAACGATGTGCGAGCAATCTTTTGATAGCTTTTTATAAACTTCCTCAAATTGGGCAACAGTTGGCTGAGATGTCTTTGGAAGAACATCTGAGGCCCTTAGTTTTTTATAAAATTCTTTTGGTTTGATGTCAACCCAATCCTTAAACGACTCTTCTTTGAAACGAACCATCAAAGGCACCATGCAAACATCATTTTTCTTATAGTAGGAAAGTTCAAAATCGGCGGTACTGTCAGTGACAATTGCGACTTTTCCCATCTTTATTACCTCCATTTGTCTTTGGCTGCTCAACTAACTACTCAATAAGCTAACAACTTACATGTTTTTACTTTTTTTACGACTATTTGCCTTTAATGCTATTTAACATTTTTTATTCAACCCCAATTATTAATGGATAAAGAGCTTGTCCTCCTTCATGAATTTCGATCTCTATGTCAGAATGTTCTTTTGAAATAATTTTTGACAATTTCTCTAAATCTTTTTCCTGTATCCCCTCACCAAACAAAAATGTAACAACTTCGCTTTCATCATCGAGCATATTATCAATTAACTTTGTAGCCGTTTTTATAAAAGATTTTCCTGAAACACTTACTTTGTGATTGGTGAGACCGATGAAATCACCTTTTTTAACTTCGCCAATCGGGGTTTTTGAATCCCTGACTGCTTTTGTTATTTCACCGGTTTTCACTTGAAATAATAAGCTTGACATGTTTTCAACATTTAAAGCAAGGGGGTTATCCTTGTCGAAAGCTAAAAGAGCCGAAAAAGCTTGGGGAATAGACTTTGTCGGAACGACACCGATCTCTTTTTTTGTTAATTCTGAAACCCTCTGGGCAGCCAAGATTACGTTTTTATTGTTCGGAAGAATGATGACCTTTGCCGCGTTAACATCCTTAACCGCTTTCAAAATATCGGCGGTGCTTGGATTCATGGTTTGTCCACCATTTACAATTCTTTGGACGCCCAAACTTAATAGTATTTTTTTAACGCCTTCACCATTAGCTACAGCAACGAGTCCAATTCCGCTCGTATCCTCAGCAATCTTTTCGGCTCTTTCTTCGCTCTCCTCTTGCATGTTATTTATTTTTATTCCCGTGACAGAGCCCTTGTTTGTTGCCAAATCTAAAACTGTACCGAGGTCATTCGTATGTATATGTACACGAGTTAGTGTTTCCGAACCGACAACCAAGAGTGAGTCTCCCAAGGGTGCAAGCTGTTCTTCAAACTTTGAAATATCTATACCCGTGCTTTTTAAAAGAAACTCAGTACAATATTGATACTCAAGAGAAATATCCTCAACATGTTGTAGAGTAGGCATATTATATTCTGTCAACTCTTCATGTTCTGTCTCACCTCTCATTGAAGACAAAACACCGCTTCCCATAAGAACCAGGCCCCAGCCACCAGCGTCAACGACTCCGGATTCCTTAAGGACGGGTAAAAGCTCTGGTGTTCTCATAACAGACTTCTTTGCCTCACTCAACACATACTCTAAAAATATATCCAGCTCAATTTCTTTATCAAATTTCTTTGCCGCTGCAGCTGCGTCCTTGATAACAGTGAGCATCGTTCCTTCAACAGGTTTTCGTATGGCCCTATAGGCAACCTGCACACTATTCTCAAAGGCTTCCGCGAGAGAAACTGAATCAATAAATTCCTTAGTAGACAAAATTTCACAAAAACCTTTGATTATCTGGGAAAGAATTACACCTGAATTCCCTCGACCACCCATAAGTGAACCATGCGTAAGTATTTTGCAGATATTTTCCGTTGTGTCACATTCAGACTTCGATAACTCATCGCAAACAGCTTGCATGGTAAAGACCATATTTGTTCCAGTATCTCCGTCTGGAACCGGATACACATTAAGCTTATTTATCTCTTCTTCATGTTTCCGAAGAGCGCTTAAAGAAGCTTTTATTAGATTTGGCAAATCGCTTGCGGTTAACTCTGTCATGACATGGCCTTTGATAAAATCACTTTCTCGTTTTTACACCTTGGATGTGTATTTCTACATTGGCTACTTCAAATCCAGTATATTTCTCAACCTCATACTTAACACGTTCAACGAGGTTTCGAGCAACTTCACTTAAATTCGTCCCATGCTCGATTATTACGTACAATTCTATCTCGACCTTGCCATCCGATATTTTAACTCTAATTCCCTTTTTCAGCTTATCGCGAGTCAACAGCTGGGCAACTTCGACCTTATGGCTGGAACTTGTCATGCCGACAACACCATAACTTTCAAGCGCAGCATAACCCGCCAAATCAGCTATGACATCATTGGCAACATTTATTTGACCAATATACTCCTCATTTTCACCCATTGTGCCTCCTAGCTTTAAACAAAAACACCCATAACTTGTGCCGATTATAACATAATAAAAAAATACAAAGAATAAAACCTTCTTGCAAAAGACCCTCCATGATGCTAATATTTTTCGAGCGAAAAGATAATTAGAAATAGGAGTGTTTAAATGTCAAAGAAGTGTGAAGTCTGTGGGAAAGGACCACTGTTCGGAAAGAATGTGAGCCATTCACATAAGAAGACGTTAAAAATGTGGAAAGCTAATATACAAACTATAAGGATAACCGAGAGCGGTAACGTTAGAAAAGCAAATGTCTGCACAAGATGTATTAAATCTAACAAGATAACAAAAGCTTAACGATTCTTTCCCGGCCTCAAGCTCATGAAAAAAAAGATGGAATGGATTGATGGCTACCCTTCCCAAGAGAAATTGCATTTAAAATTCTATCCCCAACATATTTTTTGGCTATCCCTACTGCCTCCGGCACATTTTCACCTAAAGCAAGCTGGGAAGCAATCGCGCAAGAAAAAATACAGCCAGTTCCCCTAACGTTCTTATTTACTCGTTTGCCAGGATATTCCCATTCAGCATTTCCGTCAAACAAAAAATCGACACACTCATCGCCCTGGAGATGTCCTCCTTTGATTAATACCCATTCGGATCCAAACATCTTTATTTTCTTAGCCGCTTCCCTCATATCATCAAAGTTTTTTATAGGAAAACCTGCGAGTATTTCAGCTTCAAATATGTTTGGTGTAACAACTTGAGCAATTGCAAATAAACGATTTTTCATTAAAGAAATTGCCGAAGCTCCAAGAAAAGATGTGCCGCTAGAAGATTGAAATACTGGGTCAACTACAAGATTCTTCACCTTGGATTCTTCAAAAAAATCCGAAATCACCTCAATTGCCTCCCTGGAAGCAAGGACCCCGGTCTTTACGGCATCAACGTGCGAATCAAGAAAAATGGCCTCCAATTGTCTATTAATTATTTCAGGAGACAGCTTCTCTTCCTCCAATACCCTGTAACTGTTTTGAGCAATAATTGTCGTTAAAACGCTATAGGGATAAACTCCCAAATCAACAGCGGTAAGTCTATCCACTTGAATCCCAGCGCCTCCGGTTGGGTCTGAGCCTCCAACAACCAATACTTTCTTTACTTTCAATTAAAGTACTCCTTTTTCAAAGTGATCATATCCCTTGGTTATGGATTTTTTTATACCATCCTTTGTCAAGATAAAAATCCCTTTTTCTTCATCAACAATTTCCCCAACTAAACTTACGATGGTCCCGGTTTCAGATTGAACTCGATTGATAAGCTCCTCCACTCTCTCCGGAGCAACCGTTAAGACAATTTCATAATCTTCCCCACCATAAAGAGCGAAATCTTCAGCCGATTTTCCGGCAACTTCCGCAACATCTCTGACTCTCTTGGCAATGGGCAGACTATCGTGATATATAAAGGCCCCCACTCCGCTAGCATCACAAATATGAAATATTTCGCTAGCAAGACCATCGCTTATGTCCTCGATAGCATGTGCTCCGCACTCGGCTGAGACTCTCGCTTCTTTCAATCTGGGAACCGGCTCAAAATGAGATTTTACCAGGATATCATCCATTTTTATCTTAGAATTCAATAAAAAAAGACCGGCGGCTGAGGCACCCAATTCACCGGTTACTAAAATCTTGTCTCCAATCTTTGCATCGCTCCTCTTTCTTAAAAAATTCGGCTCTACCTTTCCAATCATGCAGATATTAACCGATAAAGAATGTGGGGAAGTAACCGTATCACCACCAACTATCGCAAAGTCATATTCCTTAGATATATCTAGCATCCCCTTGTACAATTCTTCTATGAATTCAACCTTGGTCTTAGGCTTGATACCCAAAGAAACTAAGGCATAGGTGGGCATGCCTGACATCGCCGCGATATCACTGATGTTAACAAGCATGGATTTACGTCCCAATTGGTAAGCTGAAATAGTCGAAAGATCAAAATGAACTCCTTCTATCAAAAAATCGGTGGTAAAAAGCGTGTAATAATCTGAAGAGGTTCGAACAACGGCCGCATCGTCCCCGATGGAAACGACTATATCTCTATTTTTAACTCCGACTAAATTAGAAATTCTTTCAATTAATCCCGATTCACCAATGTCTTCAATGTACATATGCTTTTACACCTAACTTACTAAAACCATCGTTGACTTCTCTTGCTTCATGCTTTTAAGTTCCTGCACCTTTCCTGAATGCTGGGGGCTGAATTTTTTACCCTTGTTTTCCCAGATATTCATCTACCAACTTTAAAGCACAAAAATTTCCGCACATCGTGCAGACATCTTCGCCTTTCTTCTTTCTCTCCTCATATGCACTTTTTGCTTTTTCGGGGTCAATTGCTAATTTTATTTCATTTTCCCAATCCAAGAGCCGTCTCGCTTTTGCCATCTCCAAATCCCATTCTCTAGCCCCTGGAATTCCTTTAGCAATATCCGCCGCATGGGCGGCTATTCTGGAAACAACTACCCCTTCTCTCACATCTTCCACAGTTGGTAGGCCAAGATGCTCACGCGAAGTGACATAACATAAAAAGTCCGCGCCCGCCGAGGCCGCTAATGTTCCGCCAATCGCTGAAGTAATGTGATCATACCCTGGAGCAACATCAGTTACAATGGGCCCCAGAACATAAAATGGAGCGCCTTTACATATCTCTTTTTCCAATTTAATATTGGCTTCTATTTGGTCAAAAGGCACATGTCCCGGACCCTCTACCATCACTTGTACCTCTGCTTCAAGAGCTCTGTCTACCAATTCGCCTAGGGTTAAAAGCTCTTGAATCTGAGCACCATCCGTAGCATCAGCTATACAACCAGGCCGCATTCCGTCACCGAGACTTAAGACAACATCATATTCTTTTGCAATGTTTAACAATTCATCAAATTCTTCATAGAGAGGATTCTCTTTATCGTTATGTAAAATCCATCCCATCGTAAATGCCCCACCGCGGCTCACCACGTCCATTACTCTCCCCTCTTTGCATAAAACATCCAGGGCTTTTCGCGTTACGCCACAGTGGACGGTCATAAAATCAACACCATCTTTTGCTTGATTTCTGATAACCTCAAAAATATGGTCTTTGGTCATTTCAATAATACTTCCATATCTGGACTTGGCATCAATAGCCGCCTGATAAATTGGAACCGTTCCAACCGGAACAGACGACTTTTTAAGCATTGTCCTACGAATTGAATCCAAGTCGCCGCCTGTGCTGAGGTCCATAATCGTGTCAGTTTTCGCTTGAACCGCGGCTTCCAATTTCTTTAACTCTTCTTCAAGGAAAGGGTAATCCTCCGATGTACCGATATTGGCATTAACTTTTGTAGTAAGACCTTCCCCAATGCCAACCAATCTATTGACAGAATGATTAATGTTTTTGGGTATAACTACTTTTCCACTAGCAATTTTTCCCGTTAAAATATCGAGATTAACCGACTCACTCTTTGCAACGATTCTTACATCTTCTGGTATTTCACCCGCTCGAATTCTTTTAATTAGAGTCACTTTAATCCTCTCCCAGTTTTGATAGGGCAATTTGAGCCGCTTTTTCTCCCGACAACATCATCCCGCCAAAAATGGGCCCCATTCTGTGTCCGCCCGCTACAGCATTGGCTGCCATTCCCGCCACAATGAGCCCAGGATAAACCTCTTTTGTCGTGTCTAAAAGAACTTTTTCGCCAACATCAGCCCACATCGGTTTTTCGCCTTTGACGCTGAACTTCGCCTCGGGTATTTTCTTTTCGACAATGCGACAAACTTCAGCATCGTGTCCGGTTCCATCTATCACAATACCGGCGGAAATTGATAAGGGGTCTACATGAAGGCCGGCCATATCAACAGCCGTCCAGTTTATTACCAATCCAGCAATAGCATCATCTTCCCTTATCATCACATCTTCAACGGTCATTAAATTAAAAATCTGAACCCCGGAATCGCAAGCCCGACTTATAAGTTTACCGACTGACTCAACTGAGTTGGCAACATAGTAACCAGATTCATATTCAGTGTAATGTATTCCAAAATCATCAAGAATCCTGCAAGCCTCCAGCTGCACCACTATGCGAGGAAACATCATACCGCCTCCCCACATTCCTCCACCCACAGATAACTTCTTCTCAAACAAAACGGTCTTGACCCCTTCTCTTGCTAAATAAGTAGCCGCGACTAGATTTGCCGGACCCCCTCCAACTAGAGCAATATCCACCTCAGAATATTTCATAAAAACATTCAGAAATTCTTCAACAATTGCTTTTGTAATCGTAACCTCATTTAAGCCCATATTTGGCCTCCTTGACCCTTTTTATTTTCTTAGATAAACTGCAACTGGCTGCTTTCATGTCGGAAGAAAATGCTACGGCAGAAATCACCGCAACCCCATCAGCTCCCGCCTCAATTACCGATTCAATGTTTTCAATTGAAATACCCCCGATAGCCACAACAGGAATGCTAACCCTTTTTCTAACTTTAATAAGACCTTCAATTCCGATGGGCTCACGTGCATCCTCCTTTGTCGAGGTTGGAAAAACCGGACCGACTCCAATATAGGTTACCCCATCACACACGGCTTCAAGAGCCTCTTCAATATTTCCGCAGGACATCCCAATTATACAATCTGGTCCAAGTATCCTGCGCGCAACTTTCACAGGCATATCTTTCTGCCCAAGATGAACCCCTTCAGCCCCAATTGCTTGAGCAACATCAAGTCTGTCGTTTATTATTAAAGGTATATTTGCTGTTTGCGTAATTTTATGAACTTCGCGGGCCATCTCAATCAACTCACAAGAGGTTTTATTTTTTTCTCTAAATTGAATGACTGTGGCCCCACCTTCAATCGCCGCTTTCGCGACCTCAAGATGACTCCTTTTTAAATCGGGCACTTCCAAAGTAATTACATAAAATGATAGATCCATAATAGCCTCACAAAAATAAAAAATCCGCTAGCCAGCGGATTACAATAACAGATACCTTACATCCCTTCGCTGGCATTATCCAACAGGTTCAAAGGGTCTTCCCCGCCAAACTATGACGAGAAACTCTCAGCAAACGCTCCCCTTGCAATCACATATTAAATTGTAAGTAGATACTACCTCTGCTTTATATATACGTCAAATCAACTGTTAAATTTAGATTATTCAATGCTCCTTAAAATTGGGTATGGATTTATTGCCCTCCCTCCATCGGGATGAACCTCGAAATGAAGATGGCATGCTCCACCCCTTGCGTTACCGCTATCACCAACATAGCCGATTACTTGACCAGCTTCAACGTGTCCACTCGTTACTGCGTATCCATTCAAATGCATATAGTAAAAAAGGTCGCCACTGTCGCCATACAGATATATAGTTTTTCCAGCATTTCGACCATAACCTGTTCTTACTCTCCCGCTAACACAAGCATAACAAGGTGTTCCTCTCGCGGCAAAAACATCACATCCTTGATGACGATGGCCTCTGCGCGGAGCTAACCATGTGTCGCTATAGGCATAAGGCCTAGCGACTGGAAAACAACTTATCTTAACCCCTTTAATAGTACGTGAAGTAACACGCGGAGCATTCCTTAAATCTTTTTCAACAGCGGAAAGCAATCCCTTGGCTTCTTTGAACTTTTTGTCCAATTCTCTCTTTTTTTTATCCAATCTCTTCAGTAACGCTTTTTGTTGAGAACGCTTCGCCTCCAAGTCTTCTCTCTTTTTTTTAAGTTCAATCCTTAACTCCCTCGTTTCGCTAATGATCCTTGCTTCCCACACACTAACTCTCTCACATAAATAAAAACGGGTTAAAAAATCATTAAAATCGGCTGAATCCATAAGGACATGCAAGAAGCTTAACTCTTCCTGCATATAGATGGTCTTTAAACGCGAGTCCAACAAAACTTCTTTTATTTTAAGTTCTTTCTCAATCGTCTTAAGCTTTGCTCTTGTTTTTTCTTCGCCGGAAACTGTTTCGATGTACTCGTTATAGGCCGAATTATATTCTCTCGTTATCTTATTTAATTGTGTTTGTAAGTTACTAACTTCCTCTTTAAGTTTTTTGGACGAAGGAGCACCTAAACCTACAGAAGAAGCTGATAAAAGAAAAAACAGAGAAATAATTATAATGAAAAAACACTTTAATTTTCGGATTTTTGTCTCCTCTAAAGATTTATAAATGAACTACCACGGACTTACGTCCGTGGTTTCCTACATTTCAAGCTTCGCTTGTCCTAAGTCTTCTTTCTCTTGATAACAAATATAGTTTTTTATTTATACCCTAACAAGAAAACTTAGGAACCCGATACATCCCCGGACTTACGTCCGCGGAATTTCTGGTGATATTAAAATAATCATATTACAAGCCAAAACCGCAAGCAATGCGTAATAATTTTTCTATGCAACATCCCTATTGCCTCATCTAAAAATATACTCCAAATGAGTATTCGTTGCCTCATTTAAAATGTATTCGAAATCTTTGCCTTCTTTCCCTTCGGCCTGAGCGCTATCGAAAGATTGCATCCTTCTCAACT
>JAUWKI010000031.1 GCA_030614255.1 Actinomycetes bacterium | reverse complement strand
GGGAGGATTAAGGTGGGGGTGAAGGTGAAGGGGCTGATAGCTATTAGTTATTGGTCTTTATGCTTTAGCTTTTGGCTAACGGCTAGTGGCTGCTTTAAGGGCTGATTTTGAAAGCTGGTTTAAAGGGCTGCCTTTTAGGGCTGGGTTTTCACTTTTATTTTTTATTTTTTCTTCAGAACTCACTACCGACTAACCTAGCCGGCATCGCCACCGCTGCCACCTCCACCACCTCCACCACCGGAGAATCCGCCCCCGCCACCACTTGCAGAACTCATGGCGCTTGAGGCAACGGCCGAAACTGAGGCGAAGCTGTTGCTGAGTGACTCCAAGCCGTTCAATCCTCCGATACCGCGACTCGATTCAAACCAAGTAGGCCCGGCATATACTGCCGCGACTCCCTCGCCCATTACAGGAATAACGACTTTTAATTGCTCTATCACCTCTTTTGCCACGCCCAGGCCGACCGCATAAACAAGATAGTGCTCCCAAATTTCCATGGAGCTCGGAAGCGCCTCTTTTATTTGGGAAAAGTGCAACAAGAATTTTCGGAAGGCGGCCCACTGACAAAATTGTAATGCAGCTTTATATGAACGTCTTCTCAATAGAAATGATAGAACGGCTTGCAAAACACCGGAAACAATCGCTATAAAACCCCACAGAATCTCCCATTTCGCTAAGATTAATATGCCAAATACAATTACCATCACTGAAACAAAAACATTTAATCCAATTACAGACCCCTTCCTCTCCAAAAACTTCTGTTTTTTAGCATCTGAAATAACCTCTTTCTTCCAGTTGTTGAAGGAAGTCTGGAAAGAAGAGGGATGTTTTTTTGCATACTCTTTGATCTCTTCTATGCTAACTTTTTGCCCGTCCCCTATCTTATTAAAAAGGAGATTTAAAAGAGTTTTTTCAAACTTTTTCAAGCCCTCCAGGGACTTACCCATCTTCTCAATCGTATAATCATAATCTTCTTTCTTTTTAAAAAGTCCTTTTCTTATAACCACCTTTTCCTTTATCTTCATATGACCGCGCCTGGCTAAATCCATCATGGTTGAGACCATATCCTCTGTGTTTATGCTTCCAAAACGCCATAAATAACCCATTATCGCGGGAGGATAGTCTGCCGGTAACTCGCGATAGTATTCGCCCTTAAAATCGGTCTCATGTTCCTTGCCATACATAAACCACATAAACAGAAAGAAAATGAGGCCCACGAGCCCAACTATAATAGAGGTCACCATACCCATTTGATTTAACTTCTCTCTCCTTTGCAACTCCCCTTTCGCTTTTTCCCTTGCCTCGTTCGCTTCTCTTGCCCACTCTGCCTCTTCTGCCAAAGCATCTTCAAGTATCGGCTCATCAAAATCAATTTTCGCCTGAGGAACCAGTAAAGTGGGAAAAAGTATTCGGCCTTCCATAAAAGTTTCGGATGGTAGGTTTGTAACCTCATATTTAACTGTATGAGTATCTAAGATGGTTGCATCGCCATATAAGGGGCCGTGTCCCCAAGCCCTAATCTCATATTTGGATGCACTTTCAGAGAGAGTCACTGTCGCCACAAAGTTACCAATTCCCTTTTCCCAACCGGTCCCTATAAACTTCCAGTAAAACTGAGCCAAATCGGAATAAACGTCGATACCGTTACCAACCTTGTATTTTATCGTAAACGTTCTCTGCTCATCGCTTGCGGAAAAGAACCATTTGGCCGAAATTACATCGCCACTTCTTATAATTTGAGCTGTCCCTGGCTCTGAGGAAGTAGATTCCTCATAAACCACATCGTTCTCCGAAACCGAAAAACCTATAACATCATAAAACTTTCCCCTCTCTTCATTATAAAGAGGTAAATTATATGCAGCCCAGCTAAAATCGCCATCGAAGTCGAAAGTTCTGTTCTCAACGACATCGAAGGAGCCGTCCGGGTTTACCGTCACATCGACATCAACGGTCGAGAAATGGTAATCCTTAGCCATAACGCCAGCGGGAAATAGAAAGATGAAAACAAGGATGAAGAGCAAAAAATATGGCTTTTTTCCAAATAGTTTCGAAACTACTGACATAAATATCACCACCTATTCTTTTCTACATCTCTTCAATTTTTCCTGTCAATTTAGCCCTTAAAATAAGGAAGGGTTTTTCACCCCCTTTATTGAATTCATTTGGTAGCTATCTTATTTTAAAGGAATGCAAATGAAGTTTAAAAGAGCAAAAATTATTGTAAACCCAGCTTCAAATCACGGCGAGACCAAAAAGGTTTTCGGCAAAGTTAACGATTTTTTCAAAGGAAAGCTCGATTTCGACTTGGAGCTAACCGAAAAACCCAAACAAGCCATAGAAATGGCCAAAAAACTTTTCGATTATGACCTCATCATAGTAGTAGGTGGCGATGGAACAATCTTTGAAATAGTTAACGGCCTGACATTAAGCAATAATCGGAAAACTGCTTTGGGAGTTGTCCCCACCGGTTCAGGTAATGATCTGGCAAGAACCCTGGGAACGCCAAAAGACATTATAAGTGCATGCAATGAAATCTTAAACGGCCAGACAAAAATAATCGACCTCGGCCTGGTAAATGGCGTATACTATGCAAACTCCCTAGGCATCGGTTTCGATGCTCAGGTAGCTCATTTGGCAAATGAAATAAAAGATGATGTTAAACGCTCGGGTCTCTCTCTTTACTTAACAGCTTTATTCAAGGTGCTTTCCAAAGACTACCATCCTTTTAGTGTTTCCATAAAAATTGATGAAGATGATTTCTTTACAAGAAAAATCGTCCTGATTACAGCGAACAATGGTATGAGTTACGGCGGTGGCTTCAAAATCACACCAAAAGCCAGAAACGATGATGGTCTATTAAACATCTGTTTGATTGACAAGCTTTCGGCCTGGAAAGTTATACCCCGATTACCCTTCGTGATAATTGGAAAACACGAGTGGATGAAATGCGCTCACACCTATCGAGCAAAAAAAATCATAGTGAGGGCCAACGAAGAGAGTCTCCCCGCTCAACTAGATGGAGAGTTGATGGTAGATAATAACTTCTTGATTGAGATTGTGCCAAAAGCGCTCAAGGTCATCGTGTCGAAGAGGGATGGGCAATGATACCAAAATATTTAATCTTTGCCATAACAAGCTATTTAATCGGGTCCATTCCATTTGCTTACATATTAGTTAAAAAAATAATCGGAGAAGATATAACAAAACATGGTACGGGAAATATAGGAGCAATGAACGTAAAAAGAATAACCGGTTCCTGGGGCTGGTTCGCGTTCGATGTCCTCCTGGATGGCCACAAAGGAATTATTCCTGTTGTACTGGCAAAAATTTTCGCGCCGGCCATGGGATTGGACATCACCTTAACGTGTTATATAGCGATTTTCTTTGCAATTTTAGGACACAATTACTCAATTTACTTGCTACCGATTAAGGGCCGGATAGTAGGCGGAAAAGGATTGGCCACAGCGGGTAGGGCCATTCTGGCTTACGATTGGACATTCCTCACAGTTGCGCTTATTATCGCCCTTTCGGTTATATTTGCTACAAAATATCTTCTCGCGGGGCAAATTACGGTAACAATAGCCATGCCGATATATGTATGGTTTTCCTCGCCCAAAGATTTCTGGTTCATAACCCTAATCTGTTTCATTATTTTCATCAAACATGCGCCCAGACTTCCCGGATTGCTTACGGGCAAGGAACCAAAATGGAATATCAAGGATCACCACCAAGTATAAGAGGATTGAAGAAAAGAAGCAGAGTATAAAAAAATTGAACTTAAAAGCGAGAATTATGGCATTTTACCGTATTCGATGAGTGTGCTTTATCTTCACTTTTGAAACTAGTGTCTATGACCACTCAACTTGCTAAGCCAACTATTTAGCGCCACACTCTTTGGCCATCTCTTTAACTATATCGCTAGCCGCCAAGACACCTATGGGTCTATGGAGAGGGGGCTCGCTCATAACAACTAAATGATGGATATGTTTCTCTTGCATAATGGCAATAGCTTCGGAAATAAGAACGTTTGGTCTTACCGTGACTGTTCTTCCCTCCAGCACATCTTCGGCAGTCATGTTTTTAACATCATTCTTATAGGCCCTCATTAATCCCCAATCGGAAATAACACCGCAAGCCTCACCGGCCTCATCTACCACGACGACACAATGAACGGCATTGTCAACCATCATCCGAGCTGTCTCGTTTACAGAAGTTTGAACATCACACGTGAAGACACCCAAATGCATAATATCCCGAACCAACAAATTGGCCACCTTGCACACCCCTTTTGTGAAAATATTAACGTCCTGTTTTCATTTTAACCCCAAAAAGATAAAATGTCATTATAAAAACCGGTGTCACTTCTATCTATAAATAGGAGTGCCGCCACAACTTGAAGGAGCGCGCTTAAATGGAAATTTTTAAATGTCAAATGTGCCAATCGCAGTTTGAGGTCACGGAAAAAGAGCTGAAGGGGAAGGTAGAATGTCCTTGTTGCGGCAGTCCGAATCTAGCAAAAACAATAGATAAACTATCATCCATCCTCAATAATCCTCAATGCGGAACCGATAAAAAAACCGCTTGATAAACTTCGTTGCAGACAGGTGGTCTGCAAACAAGCTGATTGGGAGATGAGCTATTGCTAAACAAGAAACCCCCTATGCCTCCGGGATTGTTTACGAACTAGGTAGGTAAACATGAAAAAGGTTATAATATATTAATTGTCCACAAAAAGTCGTCGAGCTCGAGGAGAGAAAGCTTGAAACACATTTTTATCTTGGATACAAACGTACTTTTAGAAGAACCCGACATCATCTATTCTTTTACTGATGCAGAGGTAATAGTACCCGAAACAGTGCTTTCGGAAATAGATAAACTAAAAATGATTCGAGTGAGCAGCGACCTTAAACATCGTGGCAGAGAGGTCTCCCGGAATCTTTTTGAGCTTTCAAAGAAAGGCAAGTTAAGTGATGGTGTCCAAATAAAAGATGGGAGCATAGTCAGAATCGCAACTTTAGATTCCTCCCCAGAAGTACCAAAATCTTTGAATCTAAAAATTACAGATGATCGCATATTGGCCGTAGCTTATCAAATTCATAAAAAAAACCCGAAAAAAGTAACCCTCATAACAAGCGATCTCAATATGCTTCTAAAAGCCCAAACCTTGGGTATAAATATTCAACATAAAGAAGCAGCACCTGAAAGAGATCTCGCTTTCTTCAAAAAACCTATCTGGAAAAAAACTCTTCCTTGGGCACTGGTTGCTTTGTTTGTTTTGGCATTTTCCGCAATATTGTATTTTCTAGTTCTTGCCCCTTCCGAAAAACCATCTGTAGTCTCATCAGAAGTAGTCTTCGAGCAAGAAATATACCAATCTAAAAAGAATGAATATCTTGAGGCGCTGGAGAACAATCCCAATGATCTCCAGGCATTGGTGGGTTTAGGCAATCTTTATTTCGATACCAAACAATATCAACTGGCAATTAATCTGTATCAACGTGCTCTGGAGATACAGCCCAACAATACGAATGTAAGAACCGATTTGGGGATAGCGTACTTTTATCTCGGCATGAATGACGCTGCTATCCGTGAGTTCCGGGAGGTTATAAAGATAGACCCCAACCACCCTAACGCACACTTCAATCTAGGTGTCGTTTTTTGGAGGGGAAAGAACGATTTAGAAAACGCTCTCAAAGAGTTTCAAGAATACCTGGGGCTTCTCCCCGAAGGACCATCGGCCGAGGAGGCCAAAGAGAACATCGCCCAAATAAAAACCGCTATTGAAAGAGGTAGAGAATAAAAAGATGAGCAATGGAAACAGTTCTTATGATTTAATCATCATCGGAGGCGGGCCGGCGGGGCTAACCGCAGGCATATACGCTGCAAGGGCTAGACTAAAAACCTTACTACTGGAAGAAAGATTGCCCGGCGGCCAGATATCGACAACAGAATACGTTGAGAACTATCCTGGTTTTCCTGATGTGATTAAAGGACGCGAGCTTACACAAAAAATGGAGGAGCAATCGAAGCGATTTGGTCTAGAAATTCTCTCTTTGTCCAAGGTGATTTTCTTAAAAGATGCCGCCGTAGGATTCGAAATAAGACTCATCAACAAAAAGAGTTACTCTACAAAAACCGTCATCATAGCCACCGGAGCTTCTCCGGCAAAATTAAATATTCCGGGGGAAAAAGAGCTTATCGGAAGAGGTATCTCTTATTGTGCTACATGCGATGGACCATTTTTTAAAGACAAGAAAGTCATCATCATAGGTGGAGGGAATGCAGCAATCGAAGAAGCTATGTTTTTAACTCGATTTGCCTCAAAGGTCCTTATAGTTCACAGAAGAGACCAGCTTAGAGCAGACAAAGTTCTTCAAGAAGGAGTCCTTAAAAATGAAAAAATAGAGTTAATTTTGGGTTCCGAGGTTATAAAGATAATCGGCAAATCTAAAGTTGAGGGCTGCATCATTCGAAATAAGAAAAGCGGGGATGAGAACGAGATGGCCATTGATGGGGTTTTCATCTATATTGGAAGTGTCCCGAACACAAATTTCGTAAAAGGTATTTTGAAACTAAACGAAAAGGGATATATTGTAACTGACAATGAATTACAAACCTCCCTCCCCGGCATATTTGCAGCAGGAGACGTAAGAGAAAATAAATTAAAACAGGTTGCTGTGGCCGTAGGAGAAGGTGCACTGGCAGGAGTGTCCGCGCAAAAATACTTGGAAGAGATGAAAAACAAAAATTTGTAAAGGTTTGGGAATGTAAAAAAGGAGGCAGAGATGAGCAAAGCGAGGATAATTCACTTAAGTAAAGACAATTTCAAAAGCGAGGTCATTGAGGCCAAGGGTCCTGTCCTTGTCGATTTTTGGGCTGCATGGTGTGGCCCCTGCAGAACAATAGCTCCAATTCTCGAAGAGATAGCTTCCGAGTACAGCAATAAGCTCAAGGTATGCAAGGTCAACGTAGACGAAGATCAAGAAACTGCAGGGAAATACGAGATAATGAGCATCCCCACATTGATTCTATTCAAGGGCGGCGAAGTCAAAAAGAAGATAGTTGGGGCAGTACCCAAGAAAAATATGCTAGATGAGCTAGCCGAATGGTTAAAATAATCCAATGATAATTGCTGTAATTGATGGCATGGGCGGAAGCATAGGCCACCAGATAGTGGCTCGTCTTCGTGAGAACCTGCCTGAAGAAATCGAAATAATGGTTTTGGCAACTAACGCCGTAGCCGCAAGCAACATGATGAAGGCCGGAGCTAATCGTGGGGCAAGCGGCGAGAACGCATTAAAGTTCTCATTAAAAAAAGCGGATATAATAGTTGGCCCAATCTCAATCGTCATCCCAAATTCATTCATGGGAGAGTTAACTCCTAAAATGGCTGAGTCTATAGCGGGATGTAATGCAGAAAAAATCTTACTTCCCCTTTCACACCCTCATGTTAATTTAATTGGAGTGGAGCAAATACCTCTTCCCCACCTAATGGAGAAGGCCGTTAAGTTGATAAGAAAAAAACTCAGTTTAAAGGAGGCAAAGCAATAGATGTGTGAAGCAAAGGTCTATATAGAAAAAAAAGATGGGAAACTGGAAGAATGTATGGAAAACGTGATAACCATCAAGCCCGAAGGCGAGAAATTACATCTTGTTGACCTCTTCGGCGAGCAAAAGTTCGTTAACGCAGATTTCAAGGAAATAAAACTGCTCGACCATCAAGTAATTTTGACAGAAAAGTAGAGCTTGTTTAAAAAAGATTCATCTGTTAACATTTATCTCAATCGGAGTCACGAAGATTCCAAATTTTAAGGTGGTTGTCCCTAAGAGGCGAAGAAGATGTGTGAAAACGGCGTTAATTACACCCAAATTAAAATTGCTTTCCATCAACTAATTGAGATGAATGAGCTTCTAGAGAAGAACATCTCTCAATGGAAAAATATCGCAGATTTAATTGGGAGCGAGCACCTAAGCCGTTGTGTAGAAGATTCTAAAGAGAAGATGACAGAGGCAAAAAATTCTCTAAAAGAAGCATTTGTTGAAGTAAGCCACCTTTCAACTCACCACCACGAAAATGAAGTAATAATATCAAAAGTTTAGTGCGCTAGCACGAGGGAGTCCCGAAGGATTTCACAAATAAAATCTATTGGAGGGATTGCCTATGCATATTCCAGATGGTTTTCTCGATGCAAAAACCTTGGTCACAACAGCAGCTGCCTCTGCTGCAGTCGTTGGTTATGGCCTAAAGAAAGCCAATGAAGAACTCGGCGACAAACAAGTTCCACTCCTCGGGGTAACCGCAGCATTCATCTTCGCAGCACAGATGTTAAATTTCCCCGTGGCCGGTGGTACCTCGGGACACTTCTTAGGAGCTTTTCTGGCCGCAGTGCTTCTAGGCCCATGGTTTTCTTGTCTCACCATAACAGTGGTCTTATTCATTCAAATGCTAATCTTTGCTGACGGTGGCTTGACCGCTCTGGGTGCGAACGTGTTTAACATGGGTATAATTGGTGGAATTATGGCTTACTATATTTTTATGGCCATAAAATCTTCTCTGCCAAAAAACCGCTTTGGGTTCTTGAGCGCTGTTGCGATGACTTCCTGGTTTTCAGTTGTTGCCGCTTCCATGGCCTGTGCCATTGAACTTGCTTTATCTGGCACATCACCACTTAAAGTTGCTCTCCCGGCAATGGTCGGAGTTCACGCTTTAATTGGTATCGGCGAAGCAATTATAACGACGGTTGTCATCAGCGTTGTTCTAAATGCCCGACCCGACTTAGTGAGAACTTACGACCAAAATAATGCTTCCGATTCTAAAATCTTGGGGGGTGCTGTTGATGGTTAACAACATGAGGAAGTTTGTTCTTGTCGCTTTAATCGTATCTTTCATCCTCGCCATACTTCTCTCGCCTTTTGCATCCTCCCAACCAGATGGTCTTGAGAGAATCGCTGAAGACAAGGGGTTTATCTCAAGAGCTGAAGGAGCAGAAGTTTGGGAAAAGTCACCTATTCCAGACTACGCGATGCCGGGTTTGGGAGAAGGAACCACTGCCACGGGAGCAGCGGGGCTGGCAGGTACCGCCATCACTTTCATTTTAGGTTACGGTATAGCTAAACTCCTAATGAAAAAAGAGGTAACCAAAGCTTAAGTGAAACATTTCTTTATAGATAAATACAGCGAGATTAAAAGCCCTATAAATGACCTTAACGCGAGAGCAAAGGTCATCATCTTCTTCGCCTTAATCTTGTTGTGCGCAACTACGCCCCCGAATGCCTTTCTGGCATTCGGGGGTTACTATCTAATCCTTTCCGGAATCCTTCTCGTCTCTAAAGTACCTCTTGGGTTTGTTTTGAAAAGAACCGTGGTGGCCGCGCCTTTTGTTTTAATGGTCACCTTGTTTATCCCATTCATGGAAGGTGGAGGGGGAAGCTACAATCTTTGGGGTTTAACGCTTCATCGAAGTGGGCTTATCGTTCTTTTTAACGTATCGGTAAAGGCATTCTTTGGAGTAGCAGCACTCACTCTGCTCACCTCCGCTACGCCTTTTAACGAACTTATGGATGGATTAAAACAAATGGGAGTCCCCAAAATATTCATAACAACTGCTTCCTTCATGTATAGATACATCTTCGTAGTGGTCAATGAAGCTATGCGGATGAAAAGAGCACGCGACTCAAGAAATTTCGAGGGCAAGTGGATCTGGCAAACCAGAACCATTGGGCATATGATAGCCACCCTCTTCTTAAGAAGCTACGAAAGAGGCGAGCGTATTTACTCGGCCATGCTATCTCGTGGATATGATGGAGAGGTAAAAAGCTTGGGCAAGCACCCAATCGTCTTCAAAGATGTCGTATTCATAACACTTATCATCTCATTGGCAGCATTACTACGTTTTTCCCATGCACTAACAAAATTAATTTCGGGGAGTTAAATTGCATCATAATAAAGCGGTTGAGATAAAAAATCTCCATTATAAGTACCCTGATGGAACGATGGCCTTAGACGACATAAACATCACAATCGAGCATGGAGAGTCAGTTGCTCTCCTCGGTCCTAATGGCGCTGGAAAATCCACGCTTATCCTTCATTTAAACGGTATATTAAGAGGAAATGGCGAAATTAAAGTATTTGGCCTACCTGTTAATAAACACACTTTAAAAGAGATAAGAAGAAGGGTCGGGCTCGTATTTCAAGACCCTGACGACCAGCTCTTCTGCCCCACCGTCTTTGAGGATGTGGCCTTCGGGCCGATAAATATGGGTCTTACCAAAGAGGAAATCTCAACAAGAGTAAATAAGGCGCTGGCATCAGTGGAGTTAGAAGGATTTGGAAAGCGCTCAGCTTATCATTTAAGTTTTGGCCAAAAAAAACGGGTTGCCATTGCCACTGTTCTTTCAATGGAGCCGGATATGCTCGTTTTAGATGAGCCAACCAGCAACCTAGATCCCAGGGGAAGGGGTAAGATTATCAAGATACTCAACTCGCTTCCCGTAACCAAAGTAGTTGTAACCCACAATTTAAATGAGGCCGCAAAGCTCTGCAAAAAGGCAATTATTATGGATAAGGGAAGAATTGTCGCAGACGAAGATATAGAAAAAGTGCTGTCAAATAGACCAATGCTTGAGGCCCATGGTCTCATCTCATCTTAGCTTCTAAAAAGACGGCCTTCCTAAAACCATCTCAAACTTTCTGAGCATCGGCTTGTTTAATGCTCATGTTCATGTTCGCCAGAGTGCTCGTGAACGTGAACCTCTTTCTCGTGTTTAGTTAAATCCTCATGCTTGTGCTCATGGGCATGAGTAGTCACTGGATGGATGTGTTTGTGTCCATGACACTTCTCTCCATGCTCATGTTCGTGAACATGCTCTACCTTGGGATGAGTATGTTCGTGGACATGTTTTTTTTCTTCACACACCACAATTACCTCCTTTTTTTCTCAAAAAGTAATTACCACTATTATCAACCACTTTTTCAGAAATTTTGATATGAGTTTATCTTCTTGTTTCTTGCTAGCGCGTTTACGATGAAATATTATTAATATAAGAATAGTATTATCTTAACTGTAATTATAAAATAACTATTACAGAATCGCAAAGGAGCTGAGAATGGGCTCGATTCCTAAAATTCGCAAAAGAGATGGACGAATTGTAGCTTTCGATAAACGGAAAATAGTGTGCGCTATCTATAAGGCCTCGGCAGCTGTGGGTACCCCGAACAGAAAAATGGTAAGTGAGCTAGGAAACAAAGTTGTTAAAACTCTCAAAAAAGAATGTGAATCGGATGTAGTCCCAACCGTTGAAGATATTCAAGATACTGTAGAGCGCATATTAATCAAGGCAGACCTCCCTGAAGTAGCCAGGGCTTATATAGTTTACCGTCAAAAAAGAGCTGAGTTAAGAGAGATGAAAGCGATGATGGGCATCCAAAACGAGTTAAAGCTCACGGTCAACGCAGCCAAGGTGCTTCAAAAAAGGTATCTTTTAAAAGACAACGCCGGTAAAGTGATTGAATCTCCCAAAGAGCTTTTTGCTCGAACCGCCAAGGTTATAGCCGAAGTAGAAAAAGAGTACAACCCAAGCGCTGATTTGAAATCCCTCCAAGAAACATTCTACCAAATGATGATAAACCTCGAGTTTTTCCCCAACTCCCCCACGCTCATGAACGCGGGGACCAATATCGGCCAACTCTCGGCATGTTTTGTGCTGCCGGTTGAGGATTCAATCAAAGAAATCTTTAGTGCCGTAAAACACATGGCTCTAATACATAAAAGTGGAGGGGGAACAGGCTTCTCCTTCTCCAAAATAAGACCAAAGGGCGATAGGGTTAAAACGACCAAAGGCATCGCTTCGGGTCCCCTCTCATTTATGCGTGTATTCGACATAGCCACCGAAGTAATAAAACAAGGCGGGAAAAGAAGGGGCGCCAACATGGGCATTCTCCGAGTTGACCATCCCGATATACTCGATTTTATAGCCGCGAAGGAGAGTGAAAATGACTTTAGCAACTTCAACCTCTCGGTAGCGGTTACCGACCAGTTTATGGAAGCAGTCAAAGATGACAGCAAATATGAGCTAATAAACCCCCGCAACCAGAAGACTGTAAAGAGAGTTCGCGCAAGACATGTGTTTTCTCAAATAACATCCGCGGCCTGGAAAACAGGAGACCCGGGGATAATATTCATAGATGAGATTAACCGCCACAACCAGACTCCGGAATTTGGTAGAATCGAGAGCACAAATCCCTGCGGTGAACAGATGCTTCTTCCTTATGAAAGCTGCAACCTCGGCTCGATAAATCTTTCAAAAATGGTTATGGGCAATAAAGTGGCTTGGAAGAAACTTAAGGAAACTGTTCACGCAGCAGTTCATTTTCTCGATAACGTAATAGACGCAAACAAATTTCCTTTACCCAAAATAGAGAAGATGACAAAAGGAAACAGGAAGATAGGATTGGGTGTGATGGGCTTTGCCGAGATGCTTATTCAGCTCGGGATTCCCTACTCCTCCGAAAAAGCTTTGAAAACCGGTGACAAGATAATGAAATTTATCTCAAAAGAAGCCAGAAATAAATCTATAGAGCTAGGTAAAGAAAGAGGTTCTTTCCCCAATTTTAAGGGAAGTGTTTGGGATAAGCTCGGCTTTGAGACTATGCGGAATGCGACCACAACAACTATAGCCCCAACTGGGACAATAAGCATAGTTGCGGGAACCTCCAGCGGTATTGAGCCACTTTTTGCCATCTCCTTCATGCGAAACGTAATGGAGGGGATTAGACTTTTTGAGTTCAACCCCTTCTTTGAAAATATCGCGAAGGAACGGGGATTTTACAGTGAGGAATTAATTGCTAAGACCGCAAGCTCGGGTTCAATTCAGAATGTCGAAGAAGTGCCGGCGGATGTTAAATCACTATTCGTAACCGCTTTTGATGTTCCACCTGAACATCACGTCAAAATACAAGCAGCTTTTCAAAAACACACCGACAACGCCGTTTCAAAAACCGTAAATTTGCCTGAGGATGCTTCGCAAGACAACGTAAAAAAGATATTTATGCTTGCGTACAAGCTTAAATGCAAAGGCATCACAGTTTACCGATATGGAAGCAGAAGGAAACAAGTTCTTTACTTCAGTGAACCTATAAAGCTTGCCGAAGAACCCAGCTTTCTCGTAGCTGATTCGGAATTTTCAGGAGAATGTAGAGATTGTATGGTCTAGTTGACCGAGGAGGTTTGGACAACAACCATGGGTTGTCCAATAAAATTGGTTAAATTTTTCTCTTTTTGCCCTCTTTGCAATCAAACCTTCAAGATACTTTCTCGTCCGTTATAATATACCAGGCGAACACCGAGGAGACTGTGTAGATAAAAATGAAAATATTTATAATTCATCCTGAGAAGTGGATACCTAAAGAGGTCGCACCTTTCTGCACCGTGTTTGACGATACCTATGCAAAAAAAGTAATTAAACACTTAACAGATAACGCTTCCGTCTGCACAGGTTGCGGAGATAACTGTATCAATTGCCGCAATGCTTACCACATCAACTTTTCTAAAGATATCATCGGAGTACATAAGATTCCTGCTGAATTGCTTTACTACATTGATGATCCCGAAAAATATCTTCCAAAAAAACTCCCGTCACATGATCTGTTATCAGCCATAAATATCCACGAAGACATCTTGCTCGCGTTGCCAAAAGCGGCAAAAAAAGCCGGGGCAAAAGGAATAATCGTTCCAATCGAGCACCCCGATTGGCTAACGCGGTGGGCAAGAAATAAAGTGAAGCAAATTTGCGCCGGGCTCAAACTGGAGTGCGCTTTTCCTAAACCCTTCTGCTCGCTCAAAAAAAACAAAGCCCACCCTCATATAGACAAATTTATCGATTACTTCCATATCGGAAGGCCAAAGCTTGAAATTAAAGTAAAAGACAATGTCATAAAGAAGGCGAGGGTCATTAGAAGCGCCCCTTGTGGAACAACATACTATGTGGCCCATAAGCTCATTGGAAAGAGACTCGACGAAAACATTGACGCGGTAGTAGCTAAATACTGGCATAGCTATCCTTGTATAGCAAGCATGAAGATGGACCCTGAGCTCGGCGATACCATTCTTCATAAGGGCGGATATATCCATTACGACATCGTTCACGAGGCCCTTAAAAAAGCTCGCTAACACTCTGTAGCCAAGAAAACTGATTTCTGTTGACTTTCCCAATTAAGAAAGTTATTCTTGGACAGTAACATCTTTTCAAACTTTTAGGAGGTTAGACAATGGTTCAGGGCACGGTCAAATGGTTTGACGCAAAAAAGGGCTACGGTTTTATTGAACAAGATGATGGGGGAGATATTTTCGTTCATTATTCCGCTATCGAAGATGAGGGCTTCAAGGTTATCCATGAAGGAGACCGAGTTGAGTTTGAGGTCGCAGAAGGGAAAGAAGGGAAACCACACGCCGCAAATGTAGTTAAGCTTTAACTATATTTGGAATCAAAAAGCCCCTGCAAAGGGGCTTTTTTTAGGAGAATTGATGCGCCCTGGTTGTAAATTCTTCGTTTTTAGTCTTCTTACAATCCTCTCTTTTGTCTTCGACCAACAAATAGTAAGTTTCGTTGCCAACCAAAGAATAGAGTTAATAAGCCCCTTCATATCTTTCTTCAAAGAGCTTTGGATTGCATATCTCTTCTTTGCTCTTTTTTCACTTTACCTTCTACTAAAAAAAGAAGGCAAATGGCTACGGGCAATGTGGCTCAGCATTACTTCAACTATTTTAATCTCAGAAACATTAAAGATAATCATTGCCAGACCTCGCCCATATGAAGTTCTCCCCATTATCCCTTTGGGGACGCACTACTCTTACTCTTTCCCAAGCGGACACATAACTTTAATCTTTAGCGTAGTTGCCCTACTGGGAGCATCCTCACTTGTTAAATGTAAAGAGATGAAATTAATTAGATATGTTTGGTTGGGATACGCCTTAATCGTTGGATTCAACCGCATCTACATTGGAGTGCATTACCTAAGTGACATTTTGGTCGGATGTTTTTTAGGATACACTGTCGGGTATTTTTGGGTCTGGATGCAAGACAACCGGATATTGAAGAGCCACTTCTTTAAAAAATGGTGGTGGTTGCTCACGCTCCTATTGTTTTTGATGAGAACATTTTTAATTAAAATCGCCTATGCTTAATTCTTTTCAATCCGGTGGTATAAAAGGTTGTTCTATTCGTTTTTGAACAATGATATTTAAGCCCGCTATCAAAACCAATATTCCGCCAATTATCGTATAGATGGTTGGTGTCTCGGATAAAAACAAGATCGCAAGAATCATGGCCGTTAAAGGATCTAAATAGGCAAGAACCCCGGCGTGCTGAGCTTTTACCTGCTCAAGACCACTTATATAAAGGAAGGCCGCCAAAGCCGTATTCACAATACCCATTACAACCAGAATTATCCACTCACTGGTGGTTGGTCTCGAAAAGCTTACAAACATAAAGGGAGCTAGGATGAAAAAAGAGATAAAAGACTCATAAAAAACCAAGGATGCGGGCGTATACTCATCAAGCAAATATTTACTCGTGATGACGAGAAGAGCGTATGTTATCGCTGCCCCCAAAGCACAGACCATCCCAAAAAGATGGGCTCCAGCTCCAATAGTAAGACCGGGAAAGATTATTAAGACGATACCCATTATGGACGCGACTAAGGAAAAAATTGTTTTTAATTCAATTTTTTCTTTTAAGAGCATGGGGGACAAAAGCACGATGAAAATCGGAGCAGTATATGTTAGTAAAACGGCATTGGCAATTGTGGTAAATTTAAGTGCACAAAAAAACAACAACCAATTTGCGGTGAGACCTACGCTTCTAAGTATCATCAGACCACGATGCTTTTTAAGCTTTAACTGAAACAACCTCTTTTGCACAGCAACAACCGCAAGGGTGGCAGTGGCCGCAAAGACGACGCGAAAAAATACTATTTCTGTTACGGGGAGATTAATTGCCCTAACAAATATGCCCAGCGAACCCCAGATTACGGCTGCCAGGCATATCTTCAAATATCCCATAAATGCTGGAATGGTTTTAATTTTTTTCCTACTCACCAACATCCTTGTTTAACTCATCCAAAAGCTCCTGCAAATTTAATCCGTGAACCATTACCGCCTCTTTGAGAGTTTCTCCTTTGGCTATCACGCAACCAATGCATCCCATCCCTTTTTGTGCAAATACCTCAACTGCTTCAGGCTTTACTTGCATAATTTGAGCAATTGTCATATCCTCGGTGATTTTCACTACTTCCCCTCCTTTTCAATCAGCTAAGTTTATAAATTACTACATTGCACGATGTTGTGCAATGTTTATGAACTACCACGGACTTACGTCCGTGGTTTCCTAAATTTCAAGCTTCGCTTGTCCTAAGTCTTCTTTTTCTTGATAACGAACATAATTTCTTATCATATTCTCATCCAAGCCCACTGTGGAGACAAAATAACCCACCGACCAAATTACTCCTGTGCCACGGTAGCGCTCTTTCAAGAAATCAAACTTTTGCCTGAGTGCTCTTCCAGTGTTTTGTTTTAATATTTGAACCACTCTGGCAATACTATACTTTGGTGGAAAACTCACCACCATATGAACATGATCTGGTCGTATGCTTTTCTCAATGTATTCAATCTCTGGATAACGTTTTCTAACCTCATCAAGTTTGATTT
>JAUWKI010000047.1 GCA_030614255.1 Actinomycetes bacterium | reverse complement strand
CTTGTACTTTCAACGCTTCATACAAATGACGCTCCCTCGGCAATTACAAGACTTACCGAGATGGGGATAGAGCCGTTCTTAATATCTTCTGCCGTAGACTGTGTTCTGGCTCAAAGACTTGCAAGAAAGCTCTGCCCAAAATGTAAGGAAGCATACGAACCATCTCCTGAGATAAGAAAAGAGTTTGGACTTCCACTTGATAAGGACATAACTCTGTATCGAGCTAAAGGTTGCAACAAGTGCAATAATACTGGCTACAGAGGTAGAATTGGTCTCTACGAGCATATGATAGTTAGCGAAGATATAGAGAGACTTACGATTGAAAGGGCAAGCACCGAAGAGATAAAAAAGGTTGCGATATCGGAAGGCATGATTACTTTGCAGGAAGATGGTTTAGAGAAAGTAGTAAAAGGGATGACTTCCTTGGAAGAGATTATGAGGGTGGTTATATAACTTAATATTTTATTGACTTTGGTCGAATTATTATTAAGAATTGAAAAAAAGGAGGAAGTGCTCTTGATAGATTTATCGGAATTACTAATGAAAATTTTAGAAAATAATGCTTCTGATTTACATATTACTACTGGATTACCTCCTGTCATGAGGGTTAATGGCAAACTCATGCCCTTTAAAGAATACCCAAAATTGACGTCGAACGACACCAAGGAAATGATTTACAATATTTTGACCCAAAACCAAAGGGAAAAGCTTGAAAGAAATCTTGAGTTCGACTTCTCTTACGGGATTTCCGGTAAAGGTCGCTTCCGAGTAAACGTCTATTATCAAAGAGATAGCTTGGGAGCTGCTTTTCGAGCGATTCCCGTAGAAATTAAGAGTTTAAAGGAGCTGGGTCTCCCGACAAGCATGAGTGAATTGACCTCAAAACAGAGAGGGTTTGTGGTAGTCACAGGGTCCACGGGAAGCGGTAAAACAACTACACTCGCGACTTTAATTGATATGATTAATGAAACTCGGACAGACCACATTATGACCATTGAGGACCCGATAGAGTTTTTACACCGTCATAAAAAATGTATGATTAACCAGAGAGAAGTCGGGTCGGATACAAAATCTTTTGCCAATGCTCTTAAATATGTACTTAGGCAGGATCCGGATATAATTTTGATAGGCGAGATGAGAGACTTGGAGACTATTCAGGCAGCTTTAACTGCGGCCGAGACCGGCCACTTGGTCTTCGCGACGTTGCATACCCAGGATGCTCCTCAAACTATTGATAGAATTATTGATGTATTTCCGCCACATCAACAACAACAGATTCGCATCCAACTGGCTGGAACCCTTCAAGGTATAGTGGCCCAGCAGTTACTGCCAAACAAAGATGGCAACGGGAGAATTGCAGCGACTGAGATTCTCGTTCCCACGCCGGGTGTTAGAAACATGATAAGAGAAGCAAAGACTCATCAGATTTATAATGCTATGCAAACGGGACAAAAATTCGGGATGAAGACGATGGACCAAAGTATCGCCGATCTTTATAGAAAGGGCTTAATATCTTTAGATACGGCTCTTACAGGGGCAGTTTTTCCTCAAGACTTAAACAAAATGCTTGGAAGGGCTTAGGGGAGGTTAAAAGTGGCTTCTACTTTTACTTATAAAGTTAGAGATAAGCAGGGAAAATTGTTAACGGGAGTGCTTGAAGGCGATAATCAAGTAGGTGTTTCGACAAAATTAAGGCAGATGGGTTATATCGTCATAAACATTACGGAAAAAGCGGAGTCACCAACTGTGGGGCAAGCGTTTCAGCGGTTTAAAAAGGTAAAATCCAATGAAATCACGATTTTTAGCCGCCAGTTTGCAACTATGATTAATGCGGGACTTTCTCTTACAAAGTGTCTCGCAATTTTAGGCGAGCAAACAGAGAACAAAACCTTCTCGAGTGTAATTAACAAGGTTAGAAAGGATGTCGAAGGAGGTAGCGCTCTTTCCGAAGCTCTTTCAAGGCATCCGAAGGTTTTTCAAGACCTCTTTATTAATATGGTGAAGGCCGGTGAGACGGGCGGGGTTCTAGATGATGTTCTGCTTCGCGTGGCCGACCATTTCGAAAGAGAGGCAAGTTTGCGTCGTGAAATTAAGGCAGCGATGGCATATCCACTTGCCGTGTTCTCCTTTTCTATCATTCTCATGTTTGCAATGATTACTTTTGTTGTCCCCGTTTTTAAGGGAATGTTTGACAGTATGGGAGCAACTCTGCCTCTGCCAACACTGATATTGCTTAATATAAGTAATTTTGTAAGGGGTTTTTGGTATTTAGTTATAGCCGGAACTGTCGGAACAATATATGGGATAAAGCGCTTCATTAATACTGAGCGGGGGCGCTTTTTATTTGACTCTTTGAAATTGAAGCTCCCCGTCTTCGGTCAGCTGGCGATGAAGGTCTCAATTTCGAAATTTTCCAGGACTTTGGGGACCTTGTTATCGAGCGGGGTGCCGATTTTAAGCGCACTGGATATCGTCGCGGATACATCGGGAAATGTAATAATTGCAAGAGACGTTAAATCCGCGGGTGTTAGCATCAAAGAAGGCGAAACTATAGCGAAACCCCTCTCTGGGAGTAAGGTTTTTCCTCCGATGGTCGTGCAGATGATTTCGGTAGGAGAAGAGACCGGGGTCTTAGATGGGATGCTGCAGAAAATTGCCGATTTTTATGATGATGAAGTTAGTGGAATGGTTAAGACCCTAACGTCATTGATAGAACCTTTCATGATATTGGGGATTGGATTGATGATTGGAGCTATGCTCATTGCGCTATATCTCCCGATGTTCCAAGTTGTATTACTCA
Organism: Actinomycetes bacterium; assembly: GCA_030614255.1. Classification (GTDB taxonomy): domain Bacteria; phylum Actinomycetota; class Aquicultoria; order UBA3085; family Oleimmundimicrobiaceae; genus JAUSCH01. The sequence continues at coordinate 2,303 of JAUWKI010000047.1, read as the reverse complement.
TGGGTGAATAAAAATTATTTATTAATTATTTTTGAAGTTGTGCCGATAATAAGATTGTAAACAAGAAGATAAGAGCAAACTCATCGTAAGGTGGGGACGCAAAGCCACGGGTTCCATAGCATGCGGGATAGCCGGGTTACCAAAAGAGATTTTGCTGAAGGTGTCCTTATCTATAAGAAAGGAGGAGGGCATTTGAAGTGAGAAATATTAATTTTTGGCGAAGGGGGTGAATTCTGTGAGAAGGTTTAAAGGAGAAAAGGGTTTTACGTTGGTTGAGTTGATGGTGGTTATTCTCATTATAGGAATTTTGGTGGCGATAGCAATTCCTGTATATAATGCTGCAAGGGCAAAGGCGTGGACAGGTGCCTGCCAGGCGAACATGAGAACATTGGATGGAGCTATTGAAACCTACTACGCAACTAATGAGGCTTACCCAGCTTCAATTGCTGCATTGGCACCTGATTACATTAGAGAGGTGCCAACTTGTCCACAAAGCTCAGGTGTTTATACCTGGGTTGGCGAAAGTGCGGGTGTAGTTTGTCCAGACGGTCATACTTATTAAAAAAGTAGCCTAAAAAGTGGCCCGAGAGGGCCACTTTTTTTTGCTCAATTGATTTACCTTTAGATAAGTGTTAATTTAAGTTAAAATTATTTCTGGGGTTAACATGAAAAATAAGTGGCACATAAGACTTCTGGTTGGGGAAAATGGCGTTTCGCTTCTTGAGCTCATGATAGTGGTACTTATCATATCTATTCTGGTGGGCATGGCTATTTTTACTTTCAGAAACACTGCCACAGTAGAATTAAGGACTTGTCAGGCAAATCTCAGAATACTCGATGGAGCCATTGTTCAGTATTATCTCTATGAAAAGGACTACCCCGATAGTATCGATAAATTGATACCCAAATATATAAAAACTCGGCCAAAATGCCCAACGGATAAGACGAAAAATTATGAGTATGATTCTGAAAATCATAATGCTACTTGTCTCAACGGGCATACCTATCCGTAGGAAGTGATTCTCATTGCATCTGTTCTTTTTGGTTCTTTTTTTATTGTTGGGGTTGATTGTGGGGAGCTTCCTAAATGTTTGCATATATCGCGTTCCCCTTAACGAATCCATCATCACGCCGCCATCTAAGTGCCCAAAATGTAAGGGGCTCATAAAGCCGTGGGACAATATCCCTCTTTTGAGTTATTTGATATTGGGCGGAAAGTGCAGACATTGCAAAGAACCAATCTCTTTTAAATATCCGCTTGTGGAACTCATAACGGGTGTTTTATTTACCCTTGCTTTTTTAAAGTTCGACTTGAGTTTGAATCTCATCTTAGGGATTTTTTTTATCTCGGCCCTTATCGTGGTTGCTTTCATCGATTTAGATCACTTGATTATTCCAAACAAGATAATCTATCCATCGCTGGCCATCGCCTTTGTTTTCGTCGTTATTAATCTCTTTTCCGGTCAATTCTTTCCGTTAATTGGACCCAAAAATGCTCTTTTTCCCATCTATGGTTTTTTGGCGGGGGGCGCGTTTTTATTTTTTGTTACCATATTTGGCGAAAAGATTTTTAAACAAGAGGTTATGGGTGGGGGAGATATTAAACTCGCCGCTTTTTTGGGGATTTTTTTGGGATGGTATGTATTGCTGGCTCTATTTTTGGGATTTTTATTTGGCTCTATAATCGGAGTTGTTTTAATACTTCTCAAACGTAAAAAAAGAAGGGATTTCGTTCCCTTCGGGCCTTCTTTGGCGCTCGGAGGCATCGTAACGCTATTTCTAGGTCCCCGAATTTATGATTTATATACAAGCTTGTGGCTTATTAAATAGTCTGTTAGTCGGTAGTTTGTTTGTTTTTTATACTCTATATTTCCCAGTCATTATGAGTACCATATCACTTTTACGAGGCATGGCAATCCGACGAAGTCATTGCCGTGCCTACCGCCCTGCCTACCGGCAGGCAGGGCAGGCAGGTCATTTTTCATTTTTATATTTAAATTCTTAATTTGGACTAAATACCGACTCCCCGCCTGCCTACGCCTATGACCCGCTGCGGGTTGGCGGGCAGGCCAACTAAGAGACTATCGACTGATGAGCTGGTAGCTGTATTTAAATGATATGGCATTTGGCAGATAGCTTATGGCTGATGCCTACTCGCCTCTGGCGAGGCCTATAGAATGAACTACCACGGACTTACGTCCGTGGTTTCCTACATTTCAAGCTTCGCTTGTCCTAAGTCTTCTTTCTCTTGATATCCAAACAATATGATACTGACACCTATAAACACAGTGGGCTTGTCTTCT